>NZ_JBLKNX010000002.1:0-142949 GCF_051414055.1 Halosimplex halobium | reverse complement strand
CGGTCGAGACGGCTGCTAGCGAGCGCGTCGAGGGCTTTCAATGCTCACTGTCGAGCCAAAGCGAGTCGACCGCAAGCGAGCGGACCCAGTCACAGACTCGGTCTACTCCTCGGGACGGGGCATCGCTTCGAGTTCGCGGATCTCGGGGGTCTTCTCGACGCGCTCGTACTGGCGTTGCCACGCCTCCGCGGGGAACAGGCCGTTGCGGTCGAACAGCTCGCGGGCCGCCTCCGTCACCCGGTAGAACTTGTAGGGGTAGCCCCGGGTCCGCTGGCCGGCGGGGACCGTCAGCTCCTCGACGACGCCCGCCTCCGCGAGCGTCTTCAGGTGGTTGCGGATGGTGTCGGCCTCCAGGCTGGGGTTGATGTAGTCGAGTTCGTCGACGCTGGGCGCGCCCTTCGGGTGGCCGACCACGTCCGCGACGATGTTCGCGCGCGTCTCGTCGGTGACCCGCTGGAGCGCGAGCCACGGGTCGAACGCGTCGGTCGCCCCGTCGGCCCCGCCGTCGCTCGCCTCGACCGGTTCGGGCCTCATACTCGCACATACGACCCCCGCCGGCATAAACACTTGGACGCTGAGCGCGAGTGGTTCTCGACTGTTCGTCGAACGATCGTACGATCGTTGCTCCGACTGTCGGAAGACACTTGCCACCTCCGGGAGTCGAGCCGGCATGGTCGACGACGGGAACGCGTCGGGGGACGCGGGCGACGATGAAAATGCGGGGGAGCGAACGGAGTACGTCGACGGCGTCGACGGCGGCGACCTCGTCGACACGAGCCCGGACTCGCTGACGCTGACGCCGGAGCAACACGAGCGGCTCAAGACGCACCTCCACGGCGACCGGCTGAACGAGATCGAGTACAGCGACCGGCGGTACCTCGTCGTGGGGCGGGGCGGCGACGACGGCCCGGGGCGGCGCCGCCGGCGGGTCCGCGACCTGCTGGACGACCGCCGCGACGCGACGGCGTTCATGCTGGAGGACTTCGGGCTCTCGGGTTCGGAGATCGACCTGTGGGCGCCCGCCTTCGAGATCCTCTGCGAGCAGGCGACCCACGTCGTCGGCGTCCTCGAGGACTTCGACGGCGGCCACGTCTGGGAACTGGGCTACCTCTACCACGAGGGGAGCCGCGTCCGCGACGCGCTCTGGCTGCTGAAGCGGACCTACGAGAGCGACGAGCGGCGGCGCGAACGCTACGACAACGGGATGGCCGCCGCCCACCTCGCGGCGCTCGAACGCGCAGCGGGCGACCGCGTCGTCCGCTGGCACGACGAATCGGACCTCCGGCGGGCCGTCGGCGAGATCCCCTGACGACGTATTGCGTGGGCAGTTCTCGCGGCGCCTCGATCCCGGCACCCCGTCATCCAAGACCGAGCGGCCCCAAGTGGGGGTATGGCTTCGCTGCCGCGGATCGAGCGGACGCCCGACGGGCGGCGGCTGGTCGTCGACCGCGTCGTCGGCGCGGACGCCGAGACCGCCTGGGCGGTCCTGACCGACACCGAGCAGTGGCCCGAGTGGGGCCCGAGCGTCACGGCCGTCCGGTCGCGCGACCGCTACATCGAACCCGGGTCGAGGGGGGAGGTGCAGGTCGCCGGCGGCCCGTGGGTCCCCTTCGAGGTCGATACCTGTGCGGACTACCGCTGGACGTGGCGCGTGGCGCGGATCCCGGCGACCGGTCACGCGGTCACGCCGCTGGGCGACGACCGCTCGCGGGTCGCCTTCGAGATCCCGCTGCTGGCGGGCGGGTACGCCGTCGTCTGCCGCCGGGCGCTCGACCGGATCGCGTCGCTCGCCGAGCGCGACGAGCTATCGACCGGGTAGCTGCTCGGGAAAAGGGATGACCGCGGCCGTCGTCAGACCGACTTCTCGAGGCGTACGTCGGTTACTTTGTGGATGTCCTCGCCCATCCCCTCGCCGTCGCAGTCGTCGCTGGGGCATCGATAGTGCCAGCCGTCCTCCGTGGCCGTCCGCTCCGCGAACCGCTCGCCGCACTCGTCGCAAAAGAGGTCGCCCTGCGAGCACGTGTCCCGGTGAAGTTCGAGTTCCAGCTCTGTACTGAACGTGCGTTTGCAGTTGCGGCAGACGTGGGTCATGATCGGAAGTTCGGGATCGCTCCATATATCAACACCGGAACGTTCACGTCCGTGGGAACCGCTCGCGGGATGGCGTGAACCCCGGGACGGCGGCCGGTAACCTCGGACAACCGGGGTGATCAACTCTCCAGAACCGGCGGCCGTCCGGCGATCGCACACCGCAGGGACGAACTGTGAGTCGCGAACGGGGGAGGGGCTACCGGGTGTCGAGGTCGTCCTCGTCTTTGAGGATGCGGGTCTCGGCCTCGCCGCTGGAGACCTCGTTGACGAGGTCGTAGAACTCGTTTTGCATCCCGGCGGGGAACTCGACGACGCCGACCCAGGAGCCGTCGGGCTGCCACTCCTCGCGCTCGAGGTCGCCGAACTCGCGGATCTGCGCCTGGCCGCTGCCGGCGTAGTCCGGCGGGAGCTGGGCGGCGACCTTCACGGTGTCGAAGCGGATGGGGATCACCGGCCGCAGCGCGTCGAGCGCCTCGTCGACCTGCTGCTCGACGGGCTCCATCGGGTCGACTTTGAAGTCGGCCTCCTCCAGGGCGCTCTCGATGCGGTCGGGCGGGTGGGGCGCGTCGTCCATCTGCGGGTTGACCGCGTTGCGCGTGATGCGGTTGACGAGCTCCTTGTGCTTGCGCTCCTGCATCTCCTTGCGCTGCTCGGCGGTGATCTGGATCTCCCCGCGTTCGACGACCTCGGGGATGATCTCCAGCGGGTCGGTGGTGCCGAACACCTCCTCGAGCGCGTTCTCCGGCGGGCGGTCCCCGCGGGAGGCGTTCTCGAAGACGTCCTCGGCGGCGATCACGTCCTCTAGGTCCCCGTCGAACTCGCCGCGCTTCATCGCGAGGGCGGCGTCGGGTTCGACGAGCACTTCGAAGCGCTCGCCGTGGGACTCCAGACGCGCCGTCACGGCCTCGTCGAGCGATATCATACCCGGAGGTAACACCGTGTGGGTAAAAAGGTGTGTGGGGCCCGACTCCACGCCGGCGACCCCGTGGCGGCGGACCGCCCGGTCGAGCCCGGGAACGGGCGCCGACCGCGAACCGCGTTACTCCTCGTCGCTCTCGCTCTCGTCGTCGTCCTCGACGGCGAGCAGGTCGAGCTCGTCGAGGTGGGACTCCTTCTCGGCGTCGCTCATCTCGGTGAACGTCTCGTCGTCGACGCTGATGGTGGCGATGCCGATGCCCTCCGGGGAGAGCTCGCCGTCGTTGACCGACGCGAGCGCCTCCAGGGCGAGGCCGACGCCCTCGTCGAGGTCCATCTCCTCGCTGTAGTTGTCCTCGAGGTACTCCCGGATGTCGCCGCGGTCGGCGCCGACGGCCAGCGCCTTCCACTCGTAGGGCGTCCCCGACGGGTCGGTCTCGTAGAGGCGGGGCTCGCCGTTGGCGATGCCGCCGATGATGAGCGCGACGCCGAACGGGCGGGCGCCGCCGACCTGGGTGTACTGCTGGATGTGGTCGGTGACGGCCTTGGTGAGCGTCTCGACGCCGATGGGCTCGCCGTAGCGCAGCTGGTTGACCTGCGCCTGGCGGCGGGCGAAGTCGATAAGCTGGCGCGCGTCGGCGACGTGGCCGGCGCTGGCGATGCCGATGTGGTCGTCGGCCTTGTGGATCTTCTCGACGCTGGACCGTTCCATCAGCGGCGAGCGGATGCGCTTGTCCACCGCCAGCACGACCCCGTCAGCTGTTCGGACGCCGATACTCGCCGTGCCGCGCTTGACGGCTTCGCGGGCGTACTCGACCTGGTAGAGCCGACCGTCCGGCGAGAAGATCGTGATCCCTCGGTCGTACGCCTGCTGTTGCGATTGTCCCTGCATATTTATAGATCGAGTTCGGTCGCCCCGACGAACGCGTCGTCGGCCCGCACGTCGATTCGGCCGTCGCGACCGACGGCACGCCGCTCGGCGTTCTCGAAGACGACGTTTCTCTGGTCCGTTGGTTCCGGCGGGCTCCGTATATACTTTTCTTCACAGGCCCGCACCGTGCCGCTAACCCCCCGCACGCGGACGCCCACCTCCGCCCCCTCGACCGCGTCCAGACAGGCCAGGACCGCCCGCGCGCGGTCGACCTCGCCCCGGCGCGCCCGCACGATGGCGTGGCCGGCTCCCTCCTCGAAGGAAAACCGGACCACCGACAGGTCAACCTCGGCGCTCCCGGCGTCGCCCACGAGGTTCTGCGCCGCGAACCACAGCTCCCGCTGGAACGCCCGCCGACCGATCTCGGCGTCGGGCCACGCCGCCAGCCCGACCGCGAGGTAGCGCCACCGCGGCTGCAGGTGCTTCGGGAGGTGTTTCACGACTCCTCACCCGCGTCCGACGCCCGCTCGGCCTCCGACCGTCCCGTCCCTCTCCGGCTGCCCAGCGGTACCACGCGCTGGGCGACGAGCACACCCACCTGGTCGTGGACCCGTTCGACCGCCGTCACCGGGTAGCCGGCGTCCGTGAACGCGTCCGCGAGCGCGCCCACGGTCGCCGGGTCGTCGACCTCGGGGCTGTAGAACGGCTCCTCGGGGTCGGCCCCGTCGAAGAACATCACGTCGCCCAGCACGATCCGCCGCGGTCCGAGACCGGTGATCACGTCGATGGCCTCCCGTTTCTCGTCGTCCGAGAGGTGGTGCATCGCGAAGTTGGTCGTCACCACGTCCACGTCGGCGTCGTCGGGGACGGCGGGCTCGCGGAACCGCCCCTCGCCGAACTCGACGTTGGTGAGTCCCCGGTCGTCGGCCTTCGCGCGGGCCTCGTCGAGCATCCCGTCGCTGATGTCGCGGCCGATCAGCCGTTTCGCCTCCTCGGCCAGCGGGAGGGCGATGGCTCCCGTTCCAGTCCCGAGGTCGAGGACGGTATCGTGCGTGCGAGGGTTGGCGTGCTCGACGACCAGCGACGCGCAGGCGCGGTACTCGTCGCTCTTCGAGTCGTCGTACTCGCCGGCCTTCTCGTCGAAGCGGGCGGCGTGTTCGTCGATGGAGCGTTTCATACCACCGCGTTCGCCCCGCGGGGGCAAGAACGCCTCGCTCCCGGCGGGAGGCTACCGGTCGTCGCTATCGGCGGGCGTCTCCCCGTCGCTGTCGGGCGGCATTGCCTCGGCACCGTCGTCGTCCGCGGACACGCGATAGACACCGGGTTCGACGAACGCGTCGCTCGCCAGCCGGCGATTGCGCTCGACGATCCGCCCCCACTCGGCGAGGCCCGCTCGCACCTGCTCGGCGTCGAACCCGAGCACCTCGCCGACCGCGGCGAGTTCGCGGGGCGCCCGGAGCTGCAGGTGGCTCCGCGGGTCGGCGCTGACGACGTAGGGGGCGTCGTAGGTTTCGACGATCTCCCGGAGCTTGCGCAGCCCGCGGATCGCCTGGACCCGCCGGCCGCCGTCGGCTCGCAGCACCCGCCCGAAGGAGAACTCGAAGCGGACGCCGTTCTCGGCGGCGGCCTTGGCGAGGACGTGGTTCACGTCGCCGTCGCCGACCATCGGGTGGGCGAGCACGTCGACGGCGGGCTGTTCGACGGCGAAGCGGTTGATCGCGGGCGTGCCGCCGTGGACCGCCACCACCGTCTTCGACCGGCGGTGGTTGCCGACGAAGCCGCTCGCCCGCGAGGGGTCCTCGGCCCGGACCTCGACGCCCTCGACCACCTCGACGCCGTATTCGTCGGCTATCTCGTCGGCGTCGAACTCGGCGAGGGCGTCGCCGTGGTTGCGGACGACGACCCCGTCGAACCCGTACTCGGCGGCAGTCATCGCGTGGCGAGCGACGGTCGCCTCGCCGTCGGGATGGGCGTGGACGGCCTCGAAGCACGAACTGTCCGCGTCGGTCATGGGCGCCTCAGAGCGCCTCGAAGACCTCGCGGGCGTTCTCGACGGCCTTGGGCTTCTTGGCGGGGTAGGCCTCGACCTTCGAGCGGAAAGTGATGCCGTCGCCGCGCTCGACCTCGCCGCGGAACGCCGCCTGCTTGTCCAGCGTCAGGTAGAAGGCGCAGTTGTCGTCGACTCGCTCGTCGAGTTCGTCGACGACGGCGTCGACGTCGCCGAGGTCGCCGAGCGCGTCGAGGACGTGGCGGATCTCGTCGGCGCGCTCGACCCGCGCCGAGAGGACGACGATGCGGTCGCCGTGATGGCCCTCCGAGACCGCCCGCTCGACCTCGAAGTCCTCCGGGAGGAAGGTCCGCAGCGCCGACTCGACGCGCTCCTCGTCCTCGGTGACGTAGCAGAAGGCGCGCAGGTCGACGTAGTGCAGCGGGACGGAGGACATCGGGCGTGGTTACTCCTCGGCGGCTTCGAGGTTGTCCTCGGAGACGCCGGCTTCCTGCCCGTCCTCGAAGGAGACGGTGTAGTTCTCGTCGCCGAACATCGTCTCGACGACCTGCGTGATCGTGCCCTCTTCGCCGTCGTACTCGCTGTGCTCGTCGCGGAGGATGACGCGGTCGTCCTCTTCGAATGCCATGGGCGGCGGTACTCGACGGCCCGTCAAAAAGGGATTGATCCGTCCCACGCGAGGGCGCTCGGGGCCCTCGCCGGCGGCCGCGGTCCCGCCGGCCCGCGCGCTCCCGGCCGTCCGCCGGACCCCCCGATTCTCCACCGATACCCACCGTGGTAGCCCGGGGCAACTGGCAACGAGGTCGAAAACTTATGCCGGTGACCCGCGAACGTGTGGCCATGACCGAGCGAACGCGCGCAGGCCGGCAGAAGCGGTTGCCGAGGCGACCCCACCCGCCGACACCGCCGCGATGACCGCCGTCGACAACCTCTGGTACCTCGCGACCGAGGCCCGCCAGGCGGCCGAACAGGTGTACCACCGCTTCGCCGACGAGCACGACGACTTCGTCGAGTTCCGGACCACCCGGACGGTCTCCCGCGACCGCTTCCGGACCGTCGCCGAGCGCATCGAGGCTCAGGGGCTCCCCTACGGCGCCCACACCCTCGCCTACCGTCCCTCCGGCGAACTCCTGCTCGTCAAACAGGACGCCATCGACACCTGGGTACTTCCGGGCGGCGAGGTCGAACCCGACGAGTCCGTCCGCGAGGGCGCCCGCCGGGAACTCGCCGAGGAAGCGGGGATCGACGTGGCCTACGACGGCCTGGGGGTCCTCGGTGAAGTCCGCTTCCGGGGGGACGGCCACGAGACGTGGGGCGTCCTTCCCATCTTCGAGGGCGAGGCCGAGTCGACCGACCTCGACGTGCGCGACCCCGACGGCGAGATCACCGAGGCCCGCTGGTTCGAGGAATTGCCCGAGAACACGCGAGACCGGTCGGTCCTGCGGGAGTGGCGCCGCGACCGCTTCGGCGAGTGAGCTGTCGCACGAGGTGGCTGCAGGAGGTTCGGCACGCCTGTTTCAGCTGTCCGAATATCGCTCAATGAAGGCTGTAGCTGTTGCGGTGAGCGGGTGCGGTGCGGTCGGCGTGCGCTGGAGCGCGCGTTCATGCGCGCGACCGTAGCCGCGCGAGGGATGAGCACCGCACGCCGAAGGCGCGCGGAGCGCAATCGGCTGGGGAGGCTCGTGGCCGTCTGCGGTGCTGTGCGGGGCGGGTGCGGCGCGGTTGCTGTGCGGCCCTGGCGGACTGAAAGGGCGAGGCGCGCTCGCGCCGATAGTCGCCTGAGTGACCCCTATCCGCGCGGGCGGTGCCGAGAGCGCGGATATGTCGCTCAGCGACCGCGAACGCGCCGAGGGCTTTCAACGCCTGCTGTCCCCTGCGGTACCGACTCCAGCTAGCGAACGCGCCGAGGGCTTTCAGCGCTCACCGATGAGTACGGTCGCGGTCACTCGCCTTCGTTTCATATCGATTCAAACAGCACTCACTGACAAGCGAGCGCGGCTACTGACCAGCTGATCCAGTCCACTAATTCTGCAATCAATACGTTCGCGAACCGTTCTCCGACGCCCCAGCCCTCCGGTTACGACTCCGGCCCGAACTGCTCGCCGTCGCGGGCGTCGGCACGCATCCGCCGGACCGTGGCGCGGGCGTTGCTGGCGTCGTAGCCGAACAGCACCGACTCGGCGTACTCCTCGGCGACCTCGGTCGCGTGGACGAGGTCGTCGATGTCGACCTCGACGGCGTAGAGTTCGATCGAGAACGGCGAGTCGAGTTCGTCGACGAACCCCTTCGCGAGGATCTCCAGCCAGTAGGTCGTCGAGTAGGCCATGTCGTACAGCGGGACGACGAACTCGTCGACGTACTCGTCGAGTTCGTCCACGTCCAGCCCCGCGCGGTCGTAGATGTGCCCCGGATAGGGGTCGGGATAGAGCGTCAGGTAGAGCGTTCCGGGCACGCGCTCGCGGGCCTCGGCGACGAACTCGGTGATGACCGACGCCCGCCAGGCGCGCCAGTCGTCGAAGTCGCTGGCCGCGAAGGTCTCCTCGCAGCGGTCGCAGTGGCAGTACTCCTCGCGGGGAAAGCCCACGTCGTCGAGACGCACGTCCTCGTTGGCCTCTGCGGCGTCCTCGATTATCTCCAGCAGGCCCTCGCGGTAGCGCTCGTGGGTGGGACAGACGTACGCCCAGTCGAAGTAGGGGCGCTCGCGGGTCGCCTGTTCGCCCTCGTCGCTGACGGGGACCAGGTCGGGGTTGTCGGCGGCGGCCTTGTTGTCGCCGAAACAGGAGACCATGTTGACGCCGGTGTCGACGGGCTCGGCCGCGCGGCCGGTCACGTCCTTGACCTCGTAGAAGGCGCGGTCGAACTCCGCCCACTCCAGCTCGGGCTCGTTGCGCGTGACGACGCCGTACATACCCGTGGGTCGGGAGCGCGCGGTGTAAGTCGTTCGAAAAGGCGGTCGGAGAGCGATACCTCGCCGGGGCGGGTCGCGCCCTGGTACCCCCTTACTCGCCGAGCGCCGTCTTGTAGGCGACGGCGACGGCGACCAGGGCGACCAGCACGAACAGTGATTTCTTCGACATCGAACGAACGTTCGTGGCAACCGGTTAAAGTGTTTCTGGTGCGAAACGAGCGGTCGGTCCCGTCGCGACGTGCGGGAACCAGCGGCGGTGCGCCCGGCGAACGGGGTCAGGCCACGTCGATCTGCTCGGCGATGGAGTCGCGGACGATGGTGTCGCAGTAGGTGCAGCGGATGCCGTCGTCGAGCACGTCGAAGCGGGACTCGACGGGCTCGTCCTCGGTGGTGATGCAGTGGCGGTTCGGACAGGAGAGGACGCCGACGACCTCCTCGGGGCGCTCGACCCGGTGTTTCTCGACCACGTCGAACTCGCGGACGATGTTGATCGTCGCGGCGGGGGCGATCAGCGAGAGCACGTCCACCTCGTCCTGGCTCAGCTCGCGGCCCTCGACCTTGACGATGTCCTTGCTGCCGAGGCGGTCGCTGGGGACGCGCATGCCGACGCTGACCGTCTCGCCGCTGTCGGCGTCGATGCCGAGGATGGCGAGCACGTTCAGCGCCTGGCCGGCGGTGATGTGGTCGACGACGGTGCCGTTGCGGATCTTCGAGACGCGGAGTTCGCGGTCGCTCATTCGTCACCTCCGAGGAGCAGGTCCAAAAGCGCCATCCTGACGGGGACGCCGTTGTGGGCCTGCTGGAAGTAGTGGGCGTAGTCGGTGTCGTCTATCTCGTGGGCGATCTCGTCGACGCGGGGCAGCGGGTGCATGACCGTCAGGTCGTCGCGCGCGGCCTCCAGCGTCTCCGTGTCGATCTGGTACTCGCCGGCGACGGCGCGGTACTCGCTCTCGTCGGGGAACCGCTCGGCCTGGATCCGCGTGACGTAGAGCACGTCGAGTTCCGGGAGCACCGGGGCCAGTTCCGTGTGCTCGCGGATCGACGCGCCCTCCTCGTGGAGGTCGTAGCGGACGCTCCGGGGGAGCTGGAGGCTCTCCGGGCTGATGAAGTGCTGGTCGGCGTCGAAGTTCGTCAGCGCGTGGGCCAGCGAGTGGACGGTGCGACCGTACTTCAGGTCGCCCATGATCCCGATCGTCAGGTCGTCGAAGCCCGCCGACTCGCGGATCGTGTACAGGTCCAGCAGGGTCTGTGTGGGGTGCTGGCCGGCGCCGTCGCCGGCGTTGATCAGCGGCACGTCGACGAACTCGCTGGCCATCTGGGCCGACCCCTCGCTGGGGTGTCGGAGGACCAGGGCGTCGGCGTAGCCCTCGACCACCCGGACCGTGTCCGCGAGGCTCTCGCCTTTCTTGACGCTGGAGGACTCGACGGTGCCCATGTCCACCACGTCGCCGCCCAGCCGCTTTATCGCCGCGGTGAAGCTCATCTTCGTCCGCGTGCTCGGCTCGAAGAAGAGCAGGCCCAGCAGGGCGTTCTCGTGGCGGTCCGCGAACGACTCGGGGTCGGCGGCCACCTCCGCCGCCCGGTCGAGCACCGCCTCGATGTCCGCCCGCGAGAGTTGTTTCGCACTGGTAATGTGGTCGTGACGCATCGAGTAGAGTCGGGCCCTCGACTGTCTTGAAACTCCCGACACGGGGTCGCGCCCGGGCCGGCCCCCTCGAAGCCTCGGCGGACGCTCGGCTGGAGCCTGCGGCTCCGTCGGCCGCGACGGACTCGTCAGGCGCGCATCGCGGGCGCGCGCTCGTCGGTCTGGTCGGTCTCGTCGACGAACTCCTTGACGATCTTCTCCTCGGCGCGGTGGAGCGTCTCGCTGCAGGTCGACTTGGCGATGTCGGCCTCGTCGGCGAGTTCGGTGAGCGTACACTCCCGCGGCGTGTCGTAGTAGCCCTCCTCGACGGCCGTCTGGACGAGCCGGAGCTGTTTGGGCGTCAGCAGCTGCTCGGTCTCCATCTCCTGGCGGACGGCCATGACCTCGAATTCGATGCCGAACTGCCGGAGCTGGTCGCCCAGCGTCGAGAGGCGGTCACGCGGCGCCGTGACCTCCCACTCGACGCTCCCGTCGACGACGGTAAAGGGCAGCTCCAGCGGCGTCCCGGCGTTGCGCACCGGGAGCAGGAGGACGGGGTTCGAGGTCTCGAACTGCACCAGTCCGGTCTCGGCCGTCCGCTGGAGGAAGTCCGTGTTCGTCACCTCGTCGTACTCGTCCATCGCCAGGACGACCGCCTCGATGTCGTCGGCGGTGATCTCCGCCAGCGCGACGCCGCCCTCCTCCTTCGGGAAGACCGTCAGGATCTCGAACTGTGCGTCCGGATACTCGCGCGACAACTCGCCGATCCACACCGAGTCCGGCACGGTGATCTCCAGAGTGGCCCGCGGCATATCTGATCCTTACGAGCCCCGGGGACTATCAGTGTTCCCGAACATATTCGTCTCTGCGGATCGGGTCGGCGGCCGTCGACCGAACAGTTTCGGCTGTCCCGGTCGCCCGGGGGCTACCGGAGTGGACTGCCCGGTCCGGCAACGATTTCGGGCTCGTCGCGGAAGGACACCCCATGCGACTCGGAGGCCCGGTCTTCGCGGACTACGACACGCCGGCGGAGTGGACCGATGCGCTGGACGACCTCGGGTACGGGGCGGCCTACTGTCCGGTCGACCCCGACGCGGACCCCGAGACGGTCCGCGCCTATCGCGAAGCCGCCACGGAGGCGGACATCGAGATCGCCGAGGTCGGTGCGTGGGGTGTGAACCCTGTCAGCCCCGACCCCGACGAGCGCGCGGAGGCGGTCGCGTCCTGCGCCCGACACCTCGAACTCGCCGACGCCGTGGGCGCCAACTGCACCGTCAACGTCGCCGGCTCCCGCGGGGACTCGTGGGCCGGTCCCCACCCCGAGAACTTCGACGAGGCGACCTTCGACCTGGTCGTCGACTCCGTGCGGGAGATCATCGACGCCGCTGACCCCGATTCGGCCAGCTACACGCTCGAAGCGATGCCGACGATGGTGCCCGACTCCGTCGACAGCTACCGCCGCCTGCTCGACGCGGTCGACCGCGACGCCTTCGCCGTCCACTTCGACCCCGTCAACCTCGTCGCCTCGCCGCGCCGCTACGCCGACACCGCGGGCCTGCTTGAGGCGTTCGTCGACGAACTGGGCGAGCGGATCCAGTGTGTCCACCTCAAGGACGTGGCGATGGGGTCGGATCCGCTCGTCCACCTCTCGGAGGTGCCCCCCGGCGATGGGAACCTCGATTACCACGCCTTGCTGCGGGCGCTCGACGATCTCGACGACGACCTGCCGGTCATGCTCGAACACCTCGACGGCCCCGAGGCGTACGAACGGGCGGCCGACCACGTCCGGAGCGTAGCCGACGAGGTCGCCGTCTCGGTCTGATCCAGCGACGCGGTCGGACTCGCGGAACGTCCGACCGCCACCCCAGCGACTATGGGCGGACCGCCGGAAGCGCGGCCATGGCCGACAGACCGCTCTCCGAGGAGGAACGCGCCGAACTGCTCGACGCTTTCGAGGGGCTCCGGGTGCCCGACGTGACCGACGGGATGGACTTCCTGGGGTTCCACGACGTGAACCGCCTCGACTCCGATATCGAGCCGCTCCACCGCGACTTCGAGGACTTTTCCCACCGCTTCGTCGGCTTCGCCAACACCATCCGGTTCCTCCCCGCTCGCCGGCCCCGCGACCTCCCCGCTCAGTCCGAGCGGGACTTCGAGACGACGACCGAGTGGCGCGACGAGTGGTACGGCGACCTCTCGGGCGAGCCCGACGACATCCGGGAGGGCGACGTGGTCGTCGTCGAATCCCACGAGATGGACGTGGGGATCATCGGGTCGGCGAACTCCCTGGACTGGGACGGCGAGGGCGCCGTCGGCGTCGTCACCAACGGCGGCCCCCGTGACACCGACGAGATCGTCAAGCAGGGGACGCCCGTCTACGCGAAAGAGCGCAACAAGACGATCATCCCCGGCCGCGCCGAACTCGACGACACGCACGTCCCCGTCAACGTCGGCGGCGCGCAGATCCGCACCGACGACGTGGTCGTCGCCGACGGCGACGGCGTCGTGGTCGTCCCGCGCGAGCACGCCCGCGAAGTCGCCGACGCCGCCCGCCGCGAGCAGGCCGACGACCAGGCGTACCGCCGACAGCTCTACGAGAAGGCCGGCCTCGAACCCGACTTTACGCTCGACGGCGAGGACTGACGGGGCCCACGACGTCTCTCAGTCCTCCGCGGGCTGGAACTCCCGCTCGCCGGCGTCGTTGAGCAGTTCCCAGTACCGCAGCAGCGTCGCGGCGTGGCCCTCGTCGGAGCTCGCGCGGCGGGTCGTCGCCTTGTAGGCCTCGTGGACGGCCGCGTTGATCGGGAGCGCGGTCCCGTTCTCCCGGGCCACGTCCCGGGCGTAGCCGATGTCCTTGTGCCAGATCGCGAGCCCGCCGAGCCCCTCGATGCCCTGGGCGAAGTCGCGGTCGAGATAGTTCTCCCACACGTCCATGCCGAAGAAGTCCCGCAGGTGCGCGGGGTCGACGCCGTTGTCCCGCGTGAACTCGACGATCTCGGCGTCCAGCGCGTTCTGCCCCGCGTAGCGCATCTGCAGCGCGAGCTTCAGGATCGTGGCCTTCCCCGCCGGGCCGACGTGGAGGTGGTCGTCGCTCAGCACTTCGACCAGGTCGCGGGCCGACTCGTAGGCCTCGTCGGTCCCGCCGACCATCATGTGCGCGCCGTCGCGGGGCGCCGCGCGGGTGATCGGCGCCTCGACGAACGCGGCGTCGTGCTCGTCGCACCACCGCTCGCACTCGCGGGAGGTGTCCGGGTGGGTCGTCGTCGCGTCGACGACGGTCTGCCCCGCCGAGAGCGCGCCGGCGACGCCGTCCGAACTCTCCATGACCGCCTCGACCTCCGGCGTCCCGGGGAGCGCGAGGACGACGAACTCCGAGCGCCGGGCCGCGTCCGCGGGGCTCTCGGCGGGACTCGCGCCGCGCTCGGTCGCCGCTTCGACCTGCGACTCGTCCACGTCGTAGGCGACGGTGTCGTACTCGGTGTCGGCCAGTCGGTCCAGAAACGTCTTCCCGATGTACCCGACGCCGATGACTCCGACTGTGGGCATGGTCGACCCGACGGCGACCGGCCGGAAAAACGTTCGAGTCGGCGACAATTCCGCTGGTTCCGGCGGTCGTCGCTGTGTCCGGGGTTCGCCCCTCCGCGACCGCTCAGGACTCGTCCGACCCCTGCGCGTCGAGGGTCGCCACGGCGGCCAGGTTGACGATGTCTTTCACCTCGTCGTCGCGCTGGAGGACGTGGACGGGCTCGGCCATCCCGGCGAGCATCGGGCCGACGGCCTCCGCGCCGCCGAGCCGCTGGAGGAGCTTGTAGACGATGTTGCCCGCTTCGAGGTTCGGGAGCACGAGCACGTTCGCCGGCTCGTCTATCTCGGCGAACTCGTAGTCGCCGACCAGCAGGTCCTCGACGACGGCGGTGTCGGCCTGCATCTCCCCGTCGACCGGGAAGTCGACCGTCGGATCCTCGCGGAGTCGCTTCGCCGCGTTCCGGGGCTTGCGGGTCCCCTCGTTGTCGACGCTGCCGAAGTCCGAGTACGACAGGAGTGCGGCCCGCGGTTCAACGTCGAACCGGCGGGCGACGCCGGCGGCGTGGCGGGTCACCTCCGCCAGTGTCGCCTCCTCGGGTGCCTGGTTGACCGTCGCGTCGGCGACGAACACGACCCGGTTCTCGAAGGATAGCATGTAGACGCCCGCGGCGTGGTCGACGCCCGCCTCGGTGCCGATGACCTGCAGCGGCGGGCGCAGGGCAGAGGGGTAGTGATGTGTGAGCCCGGTCAGCATCGCGTCGGCGTCGCCGCGTTCGACCATCACCGATGCGAAGTAGTCGTCGTCACGGATGACCTCCGCCGCCTCCTTGCGGGTGATACCCTTGCGCTGGCGCAGCTCGTAGAGCCGGTCGACGTACTCGTCGTACTCGCCGGCCGCCGGGTCGACGACCTCGGGGTCGAAGTCGAGGTTCAGCCCGTCGACCTTCCGCTCGACGGTCGTCCGGTTGCCGATGAGGACGGGCTCGGCGACTCCCGCCTCCTCCATCTGGTGGGCGGCGCGGATGATCTTCTCGTTCGCCCCTTCGGCGAGGGCGACCCGCTGTGGGTCGGTCTTGGCCTTGTTCAGGACGATCCGCATCATCTCGCGGGACTTGCCCAGCCGGGCCTCCAGCCGCTCGACGTAGGTGTCGGGGTTGACGCGCTCGCGGGCGGCGCCCGACTCCATCGCGGCCTCCGCGACGGCGGGCGCGACCTCGAAGAGCACCCGCGTGTCCAGCGGCTTCGGGATGATGTACTCCGGCCCGAACTGCAGCGGCTGGTCGCCGTAGGCGCGCCGGACGGCGTCCGGTACGTCCCGCTTCGCCAGGTCGGCCAGCGCCTCCGCCGCCGCGACCTTCATCGCTTCGTTGATCTCGGTCGCCCGCACGTCCAGCGCCCCGCGGAACAGGAACGGGAACCCCAGCACGTTGTTCACCTGGTTCGGGTAGTCCGAGCGCCCGGTCGCCATGATGACCGTGTCGTCCCTCGCGCTCCTGGCTTCCTCGTAGCCGATCTCCGGCTCGGGGTTGGCCATCGCGAAGATGATCGGGTCCGCGGCCATCGACCGAACCATCTCCCCGTCGACGATCCCCCCCGCCGAGAGTCCGACGAGCATGTCCGCGCCGACCATCGCGTCGGCCAGGTCCCCCTCGGGCACGTCGCTCGCGAACTCGCGGTTGTACTCGTTGAGGTCGCCCGCCTCGGCCCGCTCGGTCGTCAGGATGCCGTCGATGTCGACCATCGTGATGTTCTCCTTCCGGACCCCCAGCGAGACGTAGAACTTCGCCGTCGCGATGGCCGCCGCGCCCGCCCCGGCGAAGGTAACTTCGAGCGTTTCGAGGTCCTTCCCGCTGATCTCCGCTGCGTTGAGCAGTGCGGCGCCGGAGATGATAGCCGTCCCGTGCTGGTCGTCGTGGAACACGGGGATGTCCATCCGCTCGCGCAGCCGCTCCTCGATGACGAAGCATTTGGGCGCCGCGATGTCCTCCAGGTTGATCCCGCCGAAGGTCGACTCCATCCCCGCCACGGCGTCGACGAACTCGTCGGGCTCGGTGTGGTCGACCTCGATGTCGAACACGTCGATGTCGGCGAACCGTTTGAAGAGGACGCCCTTCCCCTCCATGACGGGCTTGGAGGCCTGCGGCCCGATATCGCCCAGCCCGAGAACGGCTGACCCGTCCGAGACCACCCCGACGAGGTTGCCCTTGGCCGTGTACTGGTAGGCGTCCTCGGGGTCCTCGTCGATGGCCCGGCAGGGGCCCGCGACGCCCGGCGAGTACGCCAGGCTCAGGTCCCGCTGCGTGCTCGTCGACTTCGTCGTCCGGATCTCGATCTTGCCCGGCGGGTCCGAGCGGTGGTACTCCAGCGAGTCGTCTTCGAGAGTCATACACCCCCTACCCGACTGAGTCAGTAAAGCTATGTGATGGACGCAACTCCGGCGAGCGCCCCGACCGATGGGGCTGTCGCTCGCCGGTTCGCGCCTCGGAGAATGCTCCGTCAGGGATTTGAACCCTGGTCCTTGCCGTGAGAGGGCAAGATGATTGGCCGGACTACACCAACGGAGCGCACACGCCCTCTGTGTGTACCAAATCGTTGCGTGGATACGGGTTTAACGGTTGCGCTTCGCGCCCGTATCGGTACGCCGTCGCACACTCTCCGCCGCCCGATCTCCGTACCGTCGGCTGGTCGTCGGGCGTCGAACGACGGAAGATACCCGGCGAGGAGCTACGCCCGTCAGTTCACTCGTCGTCGAACGGGGAGCCGGCGGCCTCCGGCTCGTTGCCGCTGAGGCTGATGATGTTCTCCCGGCCGACCCGGAGCTTGCTGATCTCCTCCTCGTCCTCCATCTCCGAGAGGAGCATGCTCACCTTGGACTTCGACCAGCCGGTCTCGTCGACGATCCGGGCCTGTTTCATCCGCCCCTCGTTGGACTCGAGGATGTCGACGATGAGTTCCCGGTCGGTCCGGCCCTCGGGTTCGTCGGGCTCGGCCGCCCCCTCGGCGGCCGGGTCCGGCTCGGGCGGCCGGTCGGTCGTCGCCGCCCCCTCCGGTTCGGTCGACGACTCGCCGTCCGCGGAGCCGCCGACCGACCCGAGCGAGGGGAGGCCGGAGTGCCAGGCGGCCACGCCCCCGAGACCGAGCGCGACGAGGACGACGGCGGCGACCATCATCCCGCCGATATCCCCGGAAGCCGACTGCAGGACGCCGACCGACGGCTCGCCGGCGGCCGGGAACGGCGGCCACACACGTGTGGCGGTCGCCCGCGCCGTCCCGACACCGGCCGCCAGTGCTCCCCCGACAGCGTCGCCGACCAGCCACTGCTGCATCTACCGTAACATGCCGAGGTCGGTATAAAAACGCTGTGAAACCGCGTATCTCCCGTTCGCCGATCGCCGGACGCGGGCGGTGTTCTCAGGCGAGCCCGACCGTCGGGACCGCGGCCTGCTGGAACACGCCCGCCAGGTCCAGCAGCGCGACGAGCAGGGTCGTGACGACGATAGCCACCGAGGGCGGGTCGAGGTGGGTGTCGGCGTGGGCGTACAGGACCCGCTGGGCGAGTTCGCCGACCAGCCCCGCGAGGACGCCGAAGGCACCGCCGACGAGGATTGCAACTGTCGGCCCGGCGTCCGGCAGGGCGAGCGCGGCGATCCCGGCGGGCAGCGCCATGTGGTGGGTGACGGGGAACCGGTCGACGCCGGCCGTCAGGAAGAGCAGGCCCGTGGCGGCGATGCCGAACGCGAGGAAGTAGCTCCCGGTCGCGACGGCGAGGAAGCCGGCGAAGACGCCGACGACGAGGCCCAGCAGTCCGACGGTCGCCCAGTCGGACTGGTAGGGGAGCCACGGCTCGACGACGTACCGCCCCGCGAGCGACCGGGCGCCGTCGCCGTCGGCGGCCATCCGGCGGTCGCCCTCCTCGTAGGGTGACATGTCGAGCAGGTCCGTGTCGAGGCGGCCCAGCAGCGGGTAGCCGAAGACGGCCCGGTGCAACAGCGCGGAGGCGACGACGCTCGCCGCGACGGGGTCCCAGGGCAGCCCCAGCCGGAGCGACAACTGCGCGAGCCAGTAGCCGAGGACGCCGAAGACGCCGCCGACGGCGAGCGCGCCGGGCCGCGGCCCGAGCGGCGCCGCGAGGTGTTTGGCCTCGTGGTAGGCGAAGTCGGTGTCGAGGTGGCCCTTGCGGCCGGCGTAGGCCGCGGCCGCGGCGGCGCCCGCGAACGCGACGTGCGGCCCCAGAACGGGGCCGTAGCCGACCAGCCCGGTGACGCCCGCCGTCCCGAGGTCCGCCGAATCGGCGACGAGCGGCGAGCCGCCCGCGCCGGCTGTGACCCCCGCGATCTCGCCGACCGTGACGACCAGGCCGGCGAGGCCGTAGGCCGCGTAGCCGCCCAGCGCCGCGCCGACCGCGCCGCCCGCGAACGCCACGAGCAACAGGTCGACCGCGAGCAAGCCGCCGTCAACTGCCATCGGCCTCACCCCCCGGCTCGGTCGGTCGGCGACCCCGGTTGCGCCGACCGGACTGTCGTGTCATAGGGGACGGAAGTCGGAGCCAGTAGTTAGTAGTGACGGATGGCCGCGCGCGGCGAGGTAGCGAAAAAGCGGAACAGAGCAGAGCGGAACGGTCCGGAGCGGCCCGGAAGGAATCGGCCGGCGAAGGCGGTCAGTCGCGCCGGCTCAGTCCGACCAGCGAGACCAGGCCGCCGCCGAGCAGCGCGACGAGCGTCGCCGGCGCCGCGGTGTCGGTCCCGGAGCCGCTGGCGGTTCCGCCGTCGCTGCCGGTCCCGGCGTCCGTCGCGGTTCCGGTGTCGCTCGCGGTCGGCGTGGCCGTCCCGCCGTCGCCGGCGGGGGTCGCGGTGTCGTCCGCGCCGGTATCGTCGGCCGGGGTCGGCGTGGCCGTCCCGTCGCCGGACGCGCCGTCGTCACCGGCAGTGCCGTCGCCCGTGCCGTCGCCGCTCGTCCCGTTGTCAGGCTGGGTGACCTGGATCGAGCGGGCCTGGCCCTTCTCGAGGGTGACCGTCGAGGCGGACTCGTTCTCCCCGACGACCTGGCCCTCGGTCACGTCGACCGTGCCGCCGTAGCGGAACGTGTGCGACTCGTTGGTCATCATGCCGGTGTTGAGCCGGTAGGAGCTGTTCGCGGTGACGCTCGGCTCGGTGTAGCCCTCCTCGGTGCCCCACTCGTCGTACCCGGTCGTCGAGTAGGGAACCGTCATCGTGAAGGAGCCGTCCTGGCCGGTCTCGGCCTGCTGGCGGTAGACGAACGTGGAGTTCGTCGACGGGACCTCCATCCGGACGGCCGCGGTGACCGTCGCGTTCGCGGGGCCCTCGCCCTCGATGGTCCCGCCGGGGACCCGCTCGAAGGCTTTCACCCAGTTCGAGGTGGCCGGCTGGAGCGCGCCGAGCACGCCCGGCTGGCGCAGCGAGGTCCCGAAGGCGCCCTGGGCCTGCTTCCGCAGGCCGAACTGATAGCGGACCGAGTCCAGAGCCGTGGTGTCGCTGCCCTGGACCATCCGGTAGTGTTCGAGCGCCGGGACGCGTTCCTCGGGGAACCCGCCGAACCCGCCGATCTGCGAGGTCGGGTCGCTCTCGACGTACTCGCGGGCCTCGGCCATCGACCCGAAGCGGCGCGTCCCGTTGCTGATCGGGACCTGCTGGCCGCCGATCTCCTCGATCGTCCAGTCGAGGACGACCGGGCTCGGTTCGGCGGCGCTCCCGTGGAACCGGTACAGCCGAACGGCCGTGGAGTTGTAGTACGGCTGCTGGTGGCGCTGGAACAGGCGGTACTGCAGCCTGTCCCGCTGGCCCGTCTCGTAGTACATCCCCGAGTAGTAGTCGGTCCGGGAGATGTTGCCGTCCGAGTAGAACGCGAACGGCGCGAAGTACTTGCCGCCGAGGTTCAGCGGCTGGGCCCCCGCGCGCTGGTAGGACGTCGAGGTCTCGGCCATCTTCCAGTCGACCGTCACGAAGCGGCTCTTCGCGTCGTCCTCGCTGAGGTCGGTCATGACCTCGTTGGCGTGGGACTCGTTGGTCGACAGCAGGAAGTTCGCGGCCTGGTTGGCCCCCTGCTGGAACGGGTTCGCGGTGGGCATCTGTTCGCCCATCACCGTGATCCAGTGGCCGTAGTCCCACCACGAGAGCGTCCCGTAGTACCCCTCGGGGTAGTCGAAGTCGTCGGTGTTCTCGAAGGTGCCGTAGTAGGGGACGGCGTCGGCGTTGTCGGCGCCGCCGTAGGTGCCCTGTGCGGGCGCGTTCGTCTGCATCCAGCCGAGCGTCTCGTTCCAGGCCGGCTGGGCCGGGCCGGAGCCTCCTTCGGCGGAGGTCATCTGCATCGCGAGCGGCACCGGGTAGACCAGCGGGGCGAACACCACCAGGACGACGGCGGCGATCGTCAGCACCTGGTAGGTTTCGATCTCCGTGTCGGGCGTCGACAGCCCCGAGAACCGCGCGAGTTCGCCGAGCACGAGCGCGGCCATCGACGCGACGGCGACGGCGAAGTAGTAGTCGAAGCGCTGCTGAGTTAGCGTCGCCAGCAGAAGGAAGACCGTCCAGACGGCCACCAGCGTCAACTCGGCGCGCGGCCGGTCGTAGAAGTGGCGGGCCGCGACGTAGGCGACCCCGAGCAGCGCGATGAAGACCGTGAAGCCGTACCGGGGGAACAGCTGGCTGAACGGCAGCGACTGCGCCTCGCCGACGGTCTGTGCCGTGTCCGTGACCGAGAGGCCGACGACGCGGGTGACCTGGTTGACCAGGAAGCCCCACAGCTCCGGGAGCAGGACCGCCATCCCGCCCGCCAGCAGGAGGAGGATACCGCCCACCGCGAGCGGGAACTGGAAGTTGGCCAGGTCCCGGGACTCCCACTCGCGGGCGAACCACGCGAGGAAGACACAGCCCGCGGCGACGCCGAACGCGAGCATCGGCTGGAGGAGGTTGTAGCTCGTGGCGCTGAGCCCGAGTTCCTCGATGACGGCGAAGCTCAGCACGCCGGCCGTCGACAGCGTCACCGCGCCGGCGATCGCGACGTGCTCCGGGCTCTCGCCGTGGGCGTACTCTGAGACGATCTGGACGAGGAAGAAGACGCCGAGGATGCCGACGAGGAAGACGCCGGGCGCCCAGGTCCAGAGGTAGATGGCGATGGCGGCGCCGGCGACGATCGACCAGCCGACGGGGCGGCGCAGGGCGGCGACGTCGCGCGCCTTGAACAGCTCCCAGACGGGCTTCTCCTGTTCGGCGACGGAGACGGCGACCATCGTCGCGAGGACGGCGCCGGTCATGAACAGCGCCTCGGCGATGTGGTGGTCGTAGAAGCCGACGGTCCCGCGCTGGGCGAAGCTCGACCCCGCGAGCGCGAGGACGGCGACGGCGATCACGCCGCCGAACTTCCCGGCCAGCCGCTTGGCCAGGAAGTACGCGGGGACCGCCACCAGGGTGCCGAAGACGGCCGGGGCGAAGAGAACCACCAGGCGGACGGTGTGGTCGCTCGGGTTCCCGAGGCCGACCACCAGCGCGGCCGTCGCGACCAGCTGGTCCATCACCGTACCGAACTGGCTGGAGTGGGTCCCGACGGGGAACTGGGTCCAGGGGTCGAACGGACTGGTCTTCGGCCAGTTGCGGACCGTGTACTGGACCATCCGGTAGTGGTACCAGGGGTCGTTCCCGCTGAAGTACACCGTCCCGTCTACTACGAACTCTTTCCAGTCGCGGACGCGACTCCACAGCATGAACCCGAGGAGGGCGACCACCGCCGGGATGTGGTAGTACTCGCCCACGACCTCGGCGAGGTCACCGGGTTCGTCGATGTTTTCGATCTGACCACGCCACTGACTCATTGACGGAACCAGTCCCATCGCGCGCATAAGCCTTGTCATATCACGATAAATGGGTCCGGCAGAGGGCCACGGATCCCGTCGCAGTCTTGCGATCTCCGGGTCGATTCGCCGGGTCGAGACGCCGGCCACCACGAGACGGCAGACGGAAAACCTATCCCGGGCCCCGGTCCATGGGGGGACATGCGCGTCTCCGTCGTGCTCTGCGAGCACACGATGGACCGCTACGACGCGGTCACCGAGGCCGCTCGCAGCGTCCTCGACCAGACCTACGAGGACGTGGAACTGGTCTTCGTCAGCGACGGGAACCCCGAGGTCTACGAGCGGTTCGAGGCCGACTTCGGCGACCGCGAGAACGTCGCCACCCGCTGCAACGACGCGAACCGCGGCCTGCTCGTCAGCCGGAACAACGGCGCCCGCGCGGCCAGCGGGGACGTGGTCGCGTTCCTCGACGACGACGCCGTCGCCCACCCCGAGTGGATCGAGCGGCTCGTCGACGCCTACGAGGCCCACGACGCCCTCGCCGTCGGCGGCCGGATGGCCCCCATCTGGGTCGACGGCCCGGTCGACTTCCTCCCCGCGGAGTTCTACTTCCTGATCGGCGCCACCTACCGCGGGTTCGGCGAGGGCCGGGACACCCCCGCCGAGGTCCGCAACACCAACGGCTCGAACCTCTCCTTCCGCCGCGAGGTGTTCCTCGACCTGGGCGGGTTCGACGACGAGATCGGCGGCCGCAAGGGCGACAAGAACCTCCAGGGCGGCGAGACGGAGGTCTGCGCCCGGCTGCAGGCGGAGTACGGCGAAGGGGTCCGCTACGTCCCCGACGCCGAGGTGGGCCACAAGGTGTACGCCTACCGCACCGAGCCGAAGTGGCTGCTCGACCGGGCGTTCTGGCAGGGCTACTCCAAGCGCGGCATGCAGCAGTTCGTCCCCGGGTCGGCCGAGGAGGAGGGCGACTTCCTCGGGAAGATCCTCGGCGAGTACGTCCCGGGCCGGCTCGCGGGCCTGTTCCGCGACCCCGACGCGACCGCAGCGAAACAGCTCGTCTGGCTCCTCGTCCTGACGGGTGTCGTCGGCCTGGGCTACCTCTACGGGATCGTCAAGTGGCGGTGACTCGCGGTCGGGAACAGCCGGCGAGCGGAGAAACCGGGCGAGAAGGGGAGACCAGCGAGTAGGGATGATCAGCGTTAAGCGCCCGCCGGGGCCACTCCACCGGTAATGGCGGATCTGCCCGACGTGTGCGTCGTCACGCACCCGCTGGCGGCGGCCGGCGAGAACGCCACGCGGAGCCTGCTGGACGTCCTCTCGGCGGTCACCGGCGTCGCGCTCGTGACTGCGGACCTGCCCGCCGACTCGGAGATCCGCGACCGGCACGAACTCGTGGAACTCACGCGGAAGGGCGCCGGCGACTCGGTCGCGGTGGCGGCCGTCCGCTTCCTCCTGAACCAGCTCCGGATGTGCCGCGTCCTCGCCGGCCGCGACGAGGAGGTCGTCCTCTTCTACGGCGCCACGTCGTACCTCCTGCCGATCCTGTTTGCTCGCGCTATCGGGAAGACGGTCCTCGTCGAACCCCGCGGCGACGTACCGCTGACGCTCCGCATCGCCTGGGAGGAGTCGCTGCCCTCGCCGGTCGCGCGGACGCTCGCGGGGCTCGTCCGCGCGCTCGAACGCGCGGGCTTCGCGGCCGCCCACGGGGTGGTGACCTACACGCCGTCGATGGCCGAGCAACTCGATCTGGACCCCGACGCCCCCGACGTGTACCCCTCGGGTGCTCGCTACGTCCGGACCGACGAGTTCCGGGTGCGGACTCCCCTGGCGGAGCGGGGGCGTCGGGTCGGCTTCCTCGGACGGCTCGACGAGGAGAAGAACGTCCGCGAACTCGCCGCCGCGGCGAAGGGCCTGCCCGACGACGTGACCTTCACGTTCGTCGGCGACGGCGACCTCCGGGAGTGGCTGGAGTCGGAACTCGCGGACGAAATCGAGGCCGGGCAGGTGGAGACGCGCGGCTGGGTCGACCACGACGACGTGCCCGCGGAACTCGACCGCCTGCGACTGGTCGTCCTCCCCTCGGAACCCACGGAGGGGCTGCCGACGACCATCCTCGAAGCGCTGGCCTGCGGGACGCCCGTCTACGCGACGCCGGTCTCGGGTGTGCCCGACGTGGTCCGCGACGGCGAGACGGGGTTCCTGATGGACAGCACCGACCCCGACGACATCCGCCGGGAACTGATCGCAGTCCTCGACCGCGAGGACCTGCCCGCGATCAGCCACAACGGGCGTGACCTGATAGAGTCGGAGTACAGCTTCGAGGCCGCCCAAGAGCGGTATCGGGCGATCCTGCAGCGTGTGACCCGGCGCCGCCGCCGGTAGCGACCGGGAGAGAGCGGTCGGATAGTGGCTGGAGCCGGCCCGTCAGTACTTCTGGTCGCGGCCGAGCAGGAAGTACAGCACGAGTCCCAGCAGCGGGGCCAGGAAGACGACGATGGCCCAGAGGAACGCGGGGTGGCTGCTGTTCTTCTTGGCGTCGCTGTACGTCCAGAAGACCAGTGCGATCCCGACGGCGAAAAACAGCAGGCCGAACAGGAGGACGAACGCCGCTTCGCCCATCTGTAGCGGTACTGCGGTGGGTATCGTGGAGGGCATCACTGTCGAGAATCCGACTACCCCGGCAAATGTCTTGTGTTCGTTTCCGCGGCGGCGAGACGGCTCGTCGCGAGTGTTCGCGGGTGGCTCGCCGGGAGCGTCCGCGGACGCCATCACTCGTTTTCGAGCAGGATCTTCCCGACGAAGTCGCCGTCCTCGCCGAGGCGGTGGGCGTCGGCGACCTCGTCGAAGGCGAACCGCTCGTCGACGTGGGGTTCGACGGCGCCGTCGTCGACGAGCGCCGCGATGTCGGCCAGTTCCTCGCCGACACGCTCCTGTCGGTCGCCGAGCAGCACCGGCAGGATGACGAGCACGACGCCCAGCTCCAGCGAGCTGGCGTGCAGCGCCGATACGTCCTGGGTCGAACTCGACTCGGTCGTCACGACCGTCCCGAACGGGCGGACCGCGTCGAAGGCCGTCTGGAGGTGGTCGTCGCCGACCGGGTCGAAGACCACGTCGAAGCCGGCGCCGTCGGCGTGCTCGTCGACGTACGACGCCACGTCGGCCGTGGTGTAGTCGACGGTGTGGTCGGCGCCGAGGTCGGCCGCGAACGCGCGTTTCGCCTCGGTCGAGCCGGTCGCGGTCACGTCGGCGCCGAACCAGCGGGCGAGCTGCACGCCGATGTGCCCGACGCCGCCGCTGGCGCCGTAGACGAGCACGTCGTCGCCCACGTCGACCGTCGCCTTGTCGGCGAGCATCTCCCAGGCCGTCAGCGCGACCACGGGGAGCGCGGCCGCGTCGGCCAGCGGGAGCGTCTCCGGGCCGGTGCGAAGGTCCCGGCGTGGCCGACGACGTAGTCGGCCAGCGCGCCGTCCCGGCCCGCGCCGCCGGGCATCCCGTACACCTCGTCGCCCGCCTCGAAGCGGTCGACGTTCTCGCCGACCGCGTCGACGACCCCCGCCACGTCGCAGTGGAGGACGGCGGGGAACTCAGGCGTGAAGTCGGGGATGTCGCCCCGGCGGATCTTGTAGTCGACCGGGTTGAGGCTGGTCGCGCGCACCTCGACGCGGACCTCCTCGGGTCCCGGTTCGGGCACCGCGACGGTCCGCTCGGTGAACACGTCCGGGTCGCCGTACTCCTCGACGACGTAGGCGGTCATCTCCGAACTCATGTCACCCGGCGGTTGGGCGCCGAGCGGGGAATGGGCAACGGTTGCGAGCGAACGGTCGGTCCAGTCCGTGGGGGTTCGGACCGGCGCTTCCCCGACTACTCCACCCGCCGACTCCCCGACGCGGTCACGTCGACGCCGGGGCTGTATCGGAAGACCGGGTCGCCGTCGGGCGTCGCGAAGCCGTTGGTCTCGAAGACCTCGTTGTCGTCGATGTCGACATCCGCCTCGTAGAGCGGCCACGGGCGGTGGCGGACCCGCGCGTATCGCAACTCGCCGCCCGGCGTCTCCGTGTAGTAGCGGTAGCGCTCGGTGAGAAACTCGTCGAGCGAGCCCGGTTCGAACGTGAACCGGTCGCCCGCAGGGCCGTAGCGGGCGTCGAAGTCGCAGGGCCGCGCGCCGGGGTGCCAGCGCTCGCTCTCGAAGGCGATCCGCGAGCCCTCACCCCGCATCGACATGTTCGCGAAGTAGTACGGCAGGTGGTGGAAGACGCGCGCGCCGGTCACGCCGAGGATTCCGTCGGCGTCGAGGCTGAAGAAGTAGACGCCCCGGTCGGCGGCGGGCCCGTCGTCGGCCGGACCAGTGTCCTTGCCCGACCCGTCGCGACCGTTCGCACGCCGGCGCTCGCCCCCGTGGCTGACGTAGGTCCGGAGGTTCAGTTCGGGCAGGCGGAAGCCGGTCCACTCCGGGAACCCCTGTGGGCGGACCGCGACGTTGGTGAACGGGACCACCGAGAGCCACGCCCGCCCGTCGTGGGTGTCGACGGTCAGCGACTCGGGGAGGTGTGCCTGGACAGTCTCGGGGTCGACCGGCCAGTTGGCGAACAGGACGTGGCGCCAGCCCATCTCGACCGGCAGGTCGAGCAGCGAACGGAGGGACATCTCGTGGGCGAACCTACGGCCTGGTTGCCCATTACTCCAGGGACTCCTGCCGCTCGGGCCGCGACGCTCCTGCGTCGGGCCGGGTGCGGCTCACTCCATGTAGCCGAGTTCGGCCAGGCGGTCGGCCACCTCGTCGCCGGGGCCGCCGGCGCGGGCGGCCTCGTGGTCGATGGGGTCCTGCGTGCCCACGTCGGGGTCGTCGACGAAGATATCCAGCACCTCGCCGTCCATGTCCGTCGGCGTGTCGACGCCGTGGGCGGCGAGGATCGTCGGCGCGATATCGCGGATGTCGATCTCGGGGATCTCGCCCCGGTTCCGGAAGTCGGGGCCGTCCGCGACGAAGATACCGGTGGGCGTGTTCTCGGCGGCCCAGCGGTCGGGTTCGGTCTGGACGGCGTCGCCGCCCATCCCGTCGTTGACGTGGACGCCCGGGCGCTGGTCGACGACCACGTCCGGCCCGATGTCGACGTAGGGGCCGTCGTAGACCTCCTCGGCGCGGTGGACGCCCGTGAACAGCGGCTCGCCGTGCTCGTCCGTGACCTCTTTGAGGTCGGCGATGAGGTCATCGCGCACCGACTCCACGTCGAAGCGCGGGTTGACGTAGATCGGCCCCTGGCCGCTGGCGAGCGCCTTCGTCTCCTCCGGGACGACGAGTTCCATCTTGCGCTCGCGCTTGGCGCCGGCGCTCTGGGGGACCAGTTCCTGGACGCTTTCGGGGACGTTCTCGGCGAGGAAGTCGACGAGGCCGAACCGCTTGGCGACCGCGAGCGCGTTCTCGCGGGTGAGTCCGACCCGCTGGAAGTAGTCCTCGACGCCGCTCGCGCGAGTGAGGTAGCCGTTCTCGGCGAGCCACTCGTTGACGTAGAACTCCGTGGTCGTCGCCGCGGCGCCGTGGTCGGACATGACCACGAGGTTCGTGTCCTCCAGTTCGGCCAGTTCGCCCAGCCACTCGTCGACGAGCTGCCAGCCGCGCTTCGTCGGCTCGTCGTCCCAGAAGAAGTGGTGCAGGACGTTGAGGTAGAAGAGCGTGACGTGGGTGAATTCGAGGTCCTCCTCTACGAACAGGTCCTTCGCCACCTGCAGACGCAGTTCGAACAGCCGCAGGATCTCGTCGACCTCGGCGCCGCGCTCGTCGTTCGACGAGAGCAGGGGGTCGGGGTGGACCTGGTAGTCGTAGCGGTCGGCCAGTTCGTCCTCGAACTCGGGTGGGTGGGTGTAGCCGGAGTCGAGCGAGCGGTACTCGCCCTCGACGGCGTCGGGGCCGCCGGAGACGACGTAGCCGTCGATCTCCCGCGGGGGATACATCGACGGCATGTTGACGACGCCTGCCCGCTGGCCGTCGGCGTTGAGGTAGTCCCACAGCTCGGCCGTCTTGTAGTCGCTGCCGCTCATGATGTCGATGCGCTCGTCGGCCAGATCGATGCGTTCCCACCAGTAGACGCTGTGCTTGCCGGGGTTCTTCCCGGAGGAGTAACACTTCCAGTTGGGGTAGGTGACCGGCGGGAGGCAGCTCCGGCTGGTCGCGTAGGTGCCCGATTCGCGGAGGGCGGCGAGATTGGGGAGGAGCCCGTCGTCGATCCAGAGCTCGGTCAGCAGCCAGCTGGCGCCGTCGAGCCCGACAACGAAGGTCCGCGTCATTGTCGGAAGGCCGTGAGGCCGCCGGAAATACGTTTCGTTCGTCCGGACGGTCGGCCGTCCGGAACGCGGTTTCTGCCGGGACCTGTCACTGGCCGGGCGGGTGCGAGGGGGCTACCCGCTCCCCTCTTCGCCGCGAGCGAGCAGGTCCGAGATGTCCAGCGTCGCGGCGGGGAGCCAGCCGAGCACGGCGGGGAGGTAGACGCCGAAGGTGCGGTCGAGGAGGACGACGACCGGCGCGAGCTCGGGCGCGACGCCGAGCGCGACGAGGACGGCCGTCGCCGAGGCCTCCGCGACGCCGACGCCACCGGGCGTCAGCGGCAGCACGGTCACGCTGTAGGCGGTCACGAGCACGACCGGCAGGGCGAGAACCGGCGAGAACTCCCCGCCCAGCCCCGTGAGCAACAGCCAGACGCGCAGCCCGGGACAGACCATCAGCGTCCCCGCCCAGCCGAGCGCGTACGGGCCGACGACCGAGGGCCGCGCCGACAGCCGGCGGAACACGCCCGCCGAGTCGGCGGTAAAGGAGGGCAGCGCGGCCGCGACGCCGGCGAGCCGGTCGCCGATCCTGGGGATCCGGCCCAGCAGCCCGCCCAGCCGGCTCGCCAGGCGGCCGGCCGCGTTCATCCGCCGGCCCGCGAGCAGGACGAGCACGCCGGCGACGAGGTAGACGCCCGTCGACAGCAGGATGACGAGCAGCCACCCGCCCCCGAGCCGGGGCGCGAACAGGCCCACTCCCGCGAGCGCGACCAGCCCGTAGAGGGCGGCGTAGAGGCCGGTGTTGAGTCCCGAGACGCTCACCGCTTCGGCCCAGTCGACCCCCGTGTAGTGGCGGACGACCAGCGGCGCGACCGAGTGGCCCGAGGCCTTCGAGGGGACGACGTGGTTGACGAACTTGATCACCAGGTCGACGTTCGCGCTCGTCCGGAAGTCCGTCGGCCCGAGCCCGTTCAACAGCGCGTACCACATCCCGAACCGCGAGCCGAACTCGACCGCGGTGACCGCGAGCACGCCGGCGATCACGACCGCGTCCAGCGTCGCCAGCTCCGCGGCCGTGGCCGACCAGTCGACCCCGCGGGCGACGTACCAGAACGCCCCGATCGCGACCGCCCACTGCAGCGCCGAGAGCGCCCGCCCCCGCCAGGACCGGCCCGCCGAATCGTCACCGGACGGACTTTCGGTTCCCTCGTCGTTCACGGCCGACCACTCCCCCTGGACGGCGTCCGTTCGCCCGACTCGACGGTATCGGCGAGGTCGCGGACGGTGACGAACTCGAACGGCTCGGCGAGGATCCGCCGGACGGCGCGTCGCATGTACGCGCCCGTCCGGACGTACACCCGTTTGGGCACCCCCTCGACCGCCGGGAGGTCGACCAGTTCCCACGGGTGGACGTACAGCACCGGCGCGACCCCACGCCGGGCGAGCAGCCGCATCCCGGCGAGCGTGTAGGAGACACCGAAAAATCGGATCCAGGTCCCCGTCAGCGGCAGGCGCAGACGGGGCATCACCGAGGTCGGGACTTCGGCGAACTCGTCCGGTGCGGTCGGGTCCACGGCGCTCGCCGGGACGGGCCGCTCGGCGTCGAACTCGCCGCCGTACCAGCCGGGGATCGACCGGCAGGGGACGACGCTGGAGTCGTACTCGTAGCCCAGGTCCGACAGCGTCCCGAAGTGGTCCGGCCCGAGGTCGAACGACGGCGCGCGGAACCCGGTGACCGGTTCGCCGGCGACCGCGGACAGTCGCTCCTTCGAGCGCGCGAGTTCCTCGCGGCGCTCGGTCTCGTCGAGTTCGGAGAGGTGCTGGTGGGTATGGGTGTGGGAGGCGACCTCGTGACCCTCCTCGGCGACGCGCTCGACGACCCGCGGGTGGTCGTCGGCGATGTCGCCGACGGTGAAGAACGTGCCCGCCGCGTCGGCGTCCGCGAAGGCGTCGAGCAGCGCCGTGACGCCGCCGAGCCCGACCGCCGGGCGGTCGGTGACCCCGCGGGCCCCGCGGTAGGCCGGCAGGTGGGTGAAGAACTCGAGGTCGACGGAGAGCGCGGCGCGTGGCTGTGACATCGGCGGGGAGGCTCGTCGTGGGGTACTCCCCCGGCCTACTTGGGCGATGCGCTTCGCCGGCGACCGACGTGGACCGGATTTCCGAGAAGGGTATCGGGAGCGACCATCGGTGGGTAGTCCGGTCGGCGTCAGGAGCGTCACGGGGGACCGGCAGATACAAATCGGGCGGCGTTCGTGATCCGTGGTGAACCAATGTCGCCGCTGGTGTCCGCCGACGCCCCCCTGGCAGCCCTCCCGGGGTTGAGCAACGAGGCGCTGACCCTGCTGTTCGCCGGGGTGGCGGCCGTCGTCCTCCTGTGGGGGTTCGAGCGCTACCGCACGACCTTCTCGCGGGCCGAGCTCGCCATCGCCCTCGGGGTCGCGCTCGGGCTGCTCACCGTCGCGTTCGCGCCCGGACTGTACGGCACGCTCGCCGGCGTCCTGAACCTCGAGAGCCGCTTCATCCTCATCCAGATCTTCGCCAACGTCACGTTCCTGGTGCTCATCTTCTACCTCGTCTCGCAGGTCAACACCAGCCAGCGGACGATCGGCGACCTCACGCGGAGCCTGGCCGTCCAGCAGGCCGACCCGGACGCGGACCTCGACGAACAGACGCTGTACGTCGTCGTCCCGGCCTACAACGAGGCCGACACGATCGGGACCGTCCTCGCGGCGCTGCCCGACCGGATCCACGACCACCTCGTCCGGGCGGTCGTCGTCTCCGACGGCTCCGACGATGCCACCCGGCGGGCCGCCGAAGAGTACGACGCTATCGTCGTCGAACACCCGATCAACCAGGGCCAGGGCGGGGCCCTCCAGACCGGCTTCGACATCGCCAGCGACCACGGCGCCGACATCGTCGTCACGATGGACGCCGACGGCCAGCACCCCGTCGACCAGCTCGACGACCTGGTCGCCCCCATCGTCGACGACGAGGCCGACTACGTGCTCGGGTCCCGCTACCGCGGCGAGGACAACTCCGGCAACTCGATCACCCGACGGGGCGGCATCCGCACGTTCACCTGGCTCATCAACCGCCTCGCCAAGACCGACATCACCGACTGCACCAACGGCTTCCGCGCCATCCGCGGCTCCCGGCTCGCCGAGCTCACGCTCACCGAGGAACGGTTCTCCGCACCCGAGCTCATCATCGAGTCCCGCAAGAACGGCCTGCGCATCGTGGAGGTCCCGGTGACCATCCACGAGCGGGAGGCCGGCGAGACCAAGAAGCCGAAGATCGGGTACGCCGTCGGCCTCGCCCGGACGATCTTCGTCACCTGGATCCGGTGAGCGACGGCGCAGCGAGCGGTCGGGGCGACCCGAACGGCCGACGGCCCTGGCGGCCGATGCGACCCTGACAGGCGGGACGCCCCTACTTGTAGCCCAGGTCCTTCAGGAGGCCGTCGATCTCCAGCCGTTCGCCGTCGCGGACGCCCTCCTCGGGGATCCGCGACCGGAGCTCCGAAGCGGTGGGTTCGTCCTCGACGGGATGGAGTTCGAGCGGGTCCGCGTCGAGGTCGTACAGTTCTGGCTCCCAGTCACGGTCGACGTACTCGACGTACTTGTGGCCCTCCGCGCGGACGGCGCGCTGCCAGTTGGCCTCGCGGACGAGCGACTTCCCGCAGGCGCGAATGTATGCGTCGCGGTCGGTCACCGATTCGGGGGGCAGCAGCGACTCGCCGTCGACCGGCCGGTCGTCACTCGGCTCGACGCGCAGGAGGTCGAGCAGCGTCGGCAGCACGTCGACCTGCCGGACCTGCGCGTCGACGGTGGCGTCGTCGACCCCGGGGCCGGAGAGGACGAACGGGACGTTCGAGACGAAGTCGAAGACGTTCTCGCCGTGGCCGTCCTCCATGAAGTGGTCGGGGACCGGCGGGTCGCGGTCGAACCGGCGCTTCAGGCGGCGTTCGAGCGCACGCGTGTCGAGTCCGAGCCCGTAGCGGAGTCCGGTCCGGAGGAACTTCGCGACCTTGTGGAGGTAGCTGTCGCGGTAGGCGATGGCCTCGCCGTGGTCGCCGTGGAGCGCGGTCACGGTGTTGGCCGGGACGTGGTCGTGGAACCGTTCGAGCGCGCGGTCGAGCGCCGAGAGGGTCCGCGCGTAGGGGTAGCGCCCGTACGCCGGGTCGTCGTAGCCGTCGGGGACGCGGACGGGGTCGTGGACCTCCCAGAGGTGGAGGTAACAGAAGAACGGCTCCTCCAGGCCCGCGACCGTCTCGACGGCCTCGTCGAACCAGTCGCCGACGAGCTCCTCGTTGCGGTCGCGGTAGGCGTACTCGTCGAAGCCGCGGTCGAGACCGGTATCGGCGACGATGGGTCCCGTGACCATCGCCGTCGTGTCGTAGCCGGCGGCCGAGAGGTGTTCGGCGAGCGTCGGGACCGACTCGTCGAGGCGGGCCTCCTCCAGCGAGTAGACGCCGTTGTGCTCGGAGTACGTGCCGGTCATGTAGCTGGCGACGCAGGGGGTCGTCGTCGTCGCCGTGGCGTACATCTCGCGGTAGTCGGTCCCGTCGGCGACGAGGCCGTCGATGAACGGCGTGTCTGCGTGGTCGGTGCCGACGAAGTCGCTGCGGAGGCAGTCGACGGTGACGAACAGGAGGTTCTTCCCCGACATGGCTACCCCGCGTCCGAGTAGCCCAGGTCGCGCAGCTGCGCCTCCACGTCCTCCGAGACGTCCGTGCGTTCGACCGTCACCTCGCCCTCGTCGTCGGTGATCGACACGTCGGCGTCGCGCGCGACGAGCTTGCGGTCGAAGTCCTGCCAGCAGACCGTCGCGCTGTCGTGCCACGGCGCGACCGTGAGCGTCTCGTCCGTCCCGGTCGCCGCGAGGTCGTTGCCCTGCCACGCGGTCGGGACCTCGGCGCCGACCGCGCCGGCGAGCGTCGGCGCGATGTCGAGCAGGCTACACCGGTCGCCGACGGTGTCGACCCCGTCGAGGACGACCGGCACGCGGATGATCGGGTCGGCGACCCTGCGGCGGTAGCCCTGGTGGTAGTAGTAGCCCTCCTCGCCGAACTCGTCGCCGTGGTCGGCCGCGAAGGCGAAGATCGGGTCCTCGCTGTCGATCCCTTCGACCACCCGCTCGACCCGGTCGTCGACGCGCCCGAGCGCGTCGCGGTAGGCGTCGAGGATGGTGCGGCGCTCCGCGTCCGTGACTTCCGAGGAGCCGAACCAGTGGCGGCCGCCGCTGGCCTCGGCCTTGCGGTCGACCGACCCCGGGATGGCGTCGTCGCCGCGGCCGTAGGGGCGGTGGCTCTCCATCTGGTGGACCCAGAGGAACCGGGGGCCGTCGGCGTCGTTGAACCGCTCGATCGCCTCGTCGACGACCGCGTCGTCGGCCGGGAGGTCGGCCATGTTCGCCTCCATCGGGTAGACCCGGCGGTAGACCTGCCGGACGATGTCGAACGAGCCGAGGAACTCGCGGAGGCCGCTGCGGCGGTTCTTCGCGGCGTTGCCGCTGCCGCTCATGTAGTTGTCGTAGTGGTCGAACCCGTCGTCGAAGCCGAAAGCGGGGTCGGCCTGGGCCGTCGGGACCAGGCCGATAGTCTCGTAGCCCGCCTCGGAGAGCACCTCGGCCAGCGAGGGCCCGATGACCCTGGACTGGACCGAGGCGCGCAGCCGCGACGACTGGAGGGCGGCGAGGCTGGGCCGGGTGTAGTGGCCGGCGGTCACGCCCGTCAGCACGTCGTGGCCGTCGACGAAGGGCATCGCGTCGACGAAGTCGCGGCGGACCGAGTCCGCGGTCAGGAGGACGACATCTCTCATTCGAAGCTCGTGCCGTCATTTTCCGGGAACCTATACAATCCCTTCGGAACCCGGTCCCGCCCGCGGCGCGAGCGAGCCCGGGCCGCTCGAATTCGGGACCGCTCGACGCAGAGCCGCTCCCGCCTCCGGGATCACCCGCCTGCGCGGACCGCGCGCCGGTCGGCGTCCGCCATCGTCCCGGTCCGCTCCTCGTGGGCCAGGATAACCACGTATCGCTCCTGCCCCTCGACCTCGGGGCGGAACACGGCCCGCATGAAGTCGTCGCGGAGCGTCTCGGTCCGCTCCCAGTGGCCGAACGTCGCGACCACCCGGTAGTCGTACTCCCCGGCGAGCAGCCCCTGAACGTAGGCCCGCCGCTCGGGGTAGCGGTGGTAGTCAGTGTCGGTCGGGTCGACGTAGGACAGCTCGTTCGCGGTGAGCTCGATGTAGGCGGGCTCGCGGTCGGGCCCGCTCGTCATCCACTCGGTGAACCGCGACTCGTTCAGGACGAGCGAGGAGCTGGACGTGGCCCGCTCCTCCCGGTAGTCGAAGTGGACCGTCTCCCGGCCGTGGGGCGTCCCAACGTCGGCGATTGAGTTCTCGTAGACCTCGACGCGGTCGCCGTCGTTCGTGTTCGTCGCGATCCACTCCGTCGCGCCGTCGCGCGGCTCGGTCAGGTAGCCGGCCCCGGCGACGCCGGCGATGAGCGCGCTCGACACGACGACGAGCGCGAGCGCCGCGCGGACGCCGGTCCGGACCTTCGGCCGGTCGACGTCCCACCAGCGACTGGCGGCCGCGCCGAACAGGACGAGCAGCGGCGGGAAGGTGGGGACGACGTGGCGCAGGCGGACGAACTCCCACCGCGAGTAGACCAGCAGGAAGACCGCTACCGAGGTGATCACCAGCCAGTAGAGGGGTTCGACCCTGGAGCGGCGGGTGACGAGGTGACGGGCGGTCGCGACCGCGCCGGCGACGGCGGCGAGGAACAGCGGGACCCCGAGCCCGCGGACGTACTGGCGGACCAGCCAGTAGGAGATCGGGGCGGTGAGCCCGCCGGACTTGCCGGTCTTCGAGGCGATCGACCCGGTCGCCCGCGCGAACAGCTCCAGCGGGCCGCCGAGTAGCACGCTCGGGATGGCGACGTAGATGGTGGCGGCGCCGACCGCGAGCCCGCCCAGCACGACCCGCGGCCGGGCCAGTTCGCCGAGCGGGTCGTCGCTGCGGGCCGCGCGGACGAGCAGCGCCACGCCGAGGACGACCGCGGCGACGCCCCCGGAGAGCTTGAACGCGACGGCGAGCCCGCCGGCGAACGAGCCGACCAGGAAGTCGGTCGCGCGCCCCTCGGCGACGTACCGGTTGGCCAGCAGGACGGTCGCGAGCAGCAGGAAGATCATCGGGATGTCCTCGCCGATCATGTGGGTCTGGGCGACGAAGCCGACCGACAGCGCGAGCGAGAGCGCCGCGACGCGGCCGGCGAAGCGGTCGCGGAGTTCGGTACCCAGGCGGTAAGTGAGGTAGACGCAGCCGACGCCGAGCGCGACGCTGACGAGGCGGCCGAGCAGGATGGCGAGCGTCCAGAACCACGCCGGCGCGGCGTGCCAGAGTTCCCATCGCGACTGGATCGTCCCGAGCGTCGCGAACTCCCCGAGCCGGCCGGTGGCGACGACGACCAGGAACACCGGGGCCAGCGTGGCCGCGTAGAGGTAGAACGTCGCGCCGAGCGCCCGGCCGTCCGTGACGCCCGCCCGGATCGACTCGAAGCTCGGCTCCGCGACGAACCGGCCGGCGACCTTCATCGGCTGGATGAGCCGGGAGTACTCGTCGGGCGCGGCGAAGTTCGGCAGCCGGAACCAGACGCCGAACCCGCAGGTCACCACCGCGAGCGCGAGCAGATAGGGGAGATACGGGTCCGCCGCGGCGTCCGACCGGACGCGACCGAGCGGCCGCCCCAGTAGCTCCCGTATCCGTGACATACGCCCCGGTTGTTCGGTCGGTGTCGAAAAGATTGCTATCTCCCGAGCGGCGCGAGTCCGGGGCCGCCACGGGCCGTCGGGCGGTCCGGAGCGAGGCGGGCGCGTATCAGAAAGGTTCTGAACCCCGCCGGTCACAGTGGGCCCATGAGCGATCGTCGTTCGAGCACGCGCCGCGTCGACGGGGTCGGCGGGTAACGATGCGGCTCGGCCGGACCACACTCTTTCACTTCGCCTCCCACGTCGTCGTCTCGCTCGCGGGGTTCGCGGCGACGTTCGCGATCGCCCGGCTCGGCGGTGCGGACCTTCTCGGTCTCTACGCGCCGGCCGTGGCGGTCGCCTTCTGGCTGAACATCCCCGCGACGGCCGTCGGCGACTCGCTCACGAAGCGGCTGAGCGAGGGGAGCGACCAGCGGGAGTTCCTCGCGACGGGCCTCGTGATGCTGGCCGGGATCGCCGTCGTCCTCGGGGTCGCCGTATTCTTCGGTACGCCGCTGGTCAACTGGCTCGTCGGCGCCGAGGTCGGCGGGGTCGTCGCGCTGCTCGTCGTCGGCAACGTGGCGTTCATCGGCATCAGAGCGGTACTCAACGGCGAGAAGAAGGTGGCCAGGGCCGCGGGAACGAAGTCTCTGGAGCGTATCGTCCGGTCGGCCCTGCAGATCGCGGCCGTCGCCGCCGGCTACGGCGTCACCGCGCTCGTCGCGGGTCACGCCGCCGCCCTGTTCGTCGGGACGCTGGCCGCCGTCGTCTTTGTCGACCTCTCGCCGGGCTGGCCGACCCGGCGGGCGGCGCGGAGTCTCTTCGACTTCGCCCGCTACACGTGGCTCAGCACGCTGAAGACCCGCGCGTTCAGCTGGATGGACACGGTCGTCCTCGCCGCGTTCGCGGTCGGGTCGACGCTCATCGGCGTCTACGAGGTGGCCTGGAGCCTCGCGTCGGTGTTCGCGCTCGTCGCGGTCTCGGTCAAGAGCACCCTCTTCCCGGAGATGAGCGAACTCGGCGTCGACGACGAACACGACCGCATCCACCACTTCCTCAACGAGGGGCTGGTGTTCACCGGCGTGTTCGTCATCCCCGGGCTGTTCGGCGCGTGGGCGCTCGGCGAGCGCGTCCTGCGCATCTACCGGCCCGAGTTCACGCAGGGCGCGCCGATCCTGGTGTTGCTCGTCTTCGCGCGGATGCTCGCGGCCTACGGCGAACAGTTCCTCAACGTCGTCAACGCGATCGATCGCCCCGACGTCGCCTTCCGCGTCAACCTCGCGTTCGCCGGCTCGAACCTCCTGCTGAACGTCGCGCTCATCTACCTGTACGGCTGGGTCGGCGCCGCCGTCGCGACCGTCCTCTCGGCCGGCGTCGGGCTCGTATACTCCTACGTTGCGCTCTCACGGCTTGTCGGGCGCCCGGACGTGCCGGTTCTCGAGATCGCCCGCCAGGCCGCCGCGGCCCTCGTGATGGTCGCGGTCGTCGTCCCGGTCCGCCCGGCCGTCCCGACGGGCAACTATCTGACCGTCGGACTAGTGCTGGCCGGTGCGGCGGTCTACACCGGGGTCCTGCTCGCCGTCTCAGGGCGGATCCGGTCGAAGGTCCGGGGACTGGCCGGCGTGTAGCGAGCGGTGCGGGACGGGTCCGAACGGAGCGGGACGGGTCCGAACGGAGCGGGACGGGTCCGAACGGAGCGGGCCAAGGTTCGTCGGAGAGACGGGACGGGGTCAGACTTCCATGTAGCCGAGCGCGGCCAGTTGCTCCTCGTCGGCGGCGTCGTCGGGGTCGCGGGTCCCGAGCGACTCCGTGCGGAAGAGCGGGTCGGGGATCTCGGCCTCGAACTCGTCGACGACGCCCGGACGCTCGTCCGCGAGGTCGGCGCGCTCGTCGGGGTCGGCCTCGAGGTCGAACAGGTGCCGGCGGTCGCCGTCGCGGATGTACTTCCAGCCGTCCCAGCGGCCGCCGACCACGGCCCTGTCGTCGATGGCCGCCGACCCGGTCGTGATTACCTTCCTGTCGTCGCCCTCGAAGAGATGGGTGCCGAGGAACGGGAGGTCGTCCGTGTCGAGGCCGTGCTCCCGGCAGATCGTCGGAGCGATGTCGAGTAATTCGCGGTCCTCCGCAATCGTCTCCCCGCCCGACCGGGACGCGAGCTTGGTGAACAGCGGGACGTTGATCAGCTCGTCGTACGGGAGGTTTCGGTGGAAGTACATCCCGTGGTCGTAGAACTCCTCGCCGTGGTCGGAGGTGAAGTAGATGTCCGTCTCCGCCCAGAGCCCGTCCGACTGCATGAAGTCGAACAGCCGGTCGAGATGCTCGGAACAGTACCGGAGATCGGAGTCGTAGAGGTCCTCGATGAGGCGGTTCTGGCCCATCGTCACGTCGTCGGGCGCGGTGCCGGCCGTCTCCATGAGCTCCATGATCGTCTCGTCGTCGGGCTGTTCGTCGAGGTACTCCGGGTCGGGGTCGTGGACGCCGTAGGGGCGGTGGCCCTCCATGTAGTGGACCCACAGGAAGAAGTCGTCGGGGGCCTCGCGGAGCCAGTCGATCACCTCGTCGGTCATCCGCTCGGCGCTGGTGTAGCCCTTGAACTCGTGGGTCGAGAACAGGCGGTCGTGGACGGACTCGGCGGCCTCGTAGAGCGGGCGCGAGACGCTGACCACCGGCTCGACGGCCCGCTTCGCGGCGTCGAGGACGGGCGAGTGGTTGGCCTGCTCGTAGAACTCGTCGCGGCCGAGGTCGGCGTACTCGTCGAACACGAGCGCGCCCTCGTTGTCCCTGAACCCCGTCAGCGTCCCGAGGCAGGCGGTGTGGGCGCCCGCGTCGCTGAGGGCTTCGGCGACTGTGGGCGACTCTCCGATCAGTTCGTGGCCGCGGTACTGCGACGTGTGAAAGGAGGGGATCGACATCCGCGTGTACGGCGCGTTCGAGAAGGCGTTCGGGAAGGTCGTCCCGTCGGCCGCCAGCCGGTCCAGCGCGGGCATCGTGTCGCGGTGGTAGCCGAACTGTCCGAGATGGGACTGCCTGACGGCGTCGACCGTTATCAGCAGGGAGGGCATACCAGATGTCATCGATATACTAACTTAATGGATACGGATCGTTCCAGCCGTCGGGCTCCAGTCCTGCGGTTCCGGGCCAGGAGCTGGGTCGGTAGATCCGCGCTACGGGCCGCGGTTCCGGGCCGGTGGGAGGGGCGTCCGACCGGGGGTCCGAACCGCCGGCTCGGGTCCGCGCTGTCGACTCAGAGGTAGCCGAGCCGCTTCAGCCGGTCCTCGGGGATGTCGTCGCCCCAGTCTTTCTCCTGGGCGTCGCCGAATCGGCTCTTGAACTCGGCCAGCGGGACCTCGAACACCTCCTCGACGCTCTCGTCGAAGGGCTCGTCGACTTCCTCCTGGCGGCAGGGGCGGTCTCGGTCGATACGGTAGACCGAGCGATCGCCGAACGAGTCCCAGACGTACTTGCGGTCGCCGTCGTAGACGGCGCGGATCATCCGGTCCCAGTAGTCGTAGTTCTCGACGTGGTCGGGCGGCGCGCCGCCGACGACCTCGGCGGGGACCCGGTCCCTGTAGGTCGTCGGCAGTTCGTCGTCGGCGAGGCCGGCCACGAGGGTCCGCAGGTCGAGGTGCGAGAAGTAGGTGTCGTCGGGTTCCCGGACGGACTCGGGGGCGTTGAACACGAGCAGCGGCACGTGCAGCAGCGACTCGGTGACGTTGCCGATGTGGCCGAGCATGCCGTCGTCGTCGGGGTAACAGAGGTTCTCGCCGTGGTCGGCAGTCACGACGACCGTCGTCTCCTCCTCGGTCTCGCGCTGGAGGCGCTCGACGAACGGGACGAGCTTGCGGTCGACGTAGCCGATCGACGCGGCGTAGGTGTCCCGGTAGTGCTGGACGTGCTCGTCGTAGCCATCGGGGTCCTCCAGGAGGCGGTTGTTGAACGGCACCGTCCGGTGCTTGTCGGACCACCAGTCGTTCGGAACGTCCTCGGCCCGGTAGAAGACGTTGTTCGCGTGGGGGTTGTGCGTCTCCATCAGGTTGACGAAGCCGAAGAAGGGCTCGCGGCCGGCCGTCGCGAGGTCGGTCGCGTGCGAGAGCTGCGTCCGGGTGCCGTAGTCCCACAGCCGCGGGACGGGCACGCCCTCCAGATAGTCGTTGGTCTTGAGCATCAGCCCGTTGGCGATGCTCCTGACCGTCTCGTCGTGGCCGAGCGCCTGCCTGAGGAACTCGTAGTAGCGGCGGACCCCCTCGGCGTCGACGTCGTGGAGGAACGAGTCGATCTCCTCGCCCTCGGCGAAGACGGCGTGGCGCGAGACGCTGGTGAACTCGTCGAAGTACTCGTCGAACCCGTACGGGCGGGCGACGAAGAGGTTGCTGCTGACGGCGAAGCGGTAGTGGTCGCGGAAGGCGTCGAACAGCGTGTCCTTGACGGGGATGTCGTCGTAGCTGGGGTCGTGGCTGTGCAGGCCCGAGACGTGCGGGAGCTCGCCGGTGAAGATGGCGCCGTGGCTGGAGGGGCTCCAGTTGCTCGCCGCGCGGCAGTGGTCGAAGGACACGTCCGCCGCGTCGGCCAGCCGGGGTGCGTGCTCGTCGAAGTAGTCTTTCCGGACGGAGTCGAGGACCACGAGGACGACGTTCCGCGCCATGTCCGCCCTGAGTTCGGCGGTGCAGTAATGTCTAACGGGTCGCTCGCGGTCGGCCCGCGATCGCGGGGGTGGGGAACCACGGCGGGAAACCGACGGGAGCGCCGCGGCGGGGAAACCGACGAGAGTCGCCCACGGTAGGGAAAACGACAAGATACTTGAGCTACGGCGGACTCCGGGACGGTAGATGACGCTGGTCGTGCTCGGCGTGGACGCGCTCGACCCGGACCTGGTCGACGCCGACGCCCACCCGAACCTCACCCTGGCGGCCCATCGCGCGATCGAGACGATCGACAGCCACGCGGGCGAGCCGAGCACGCACGAACTCTGGCCGACGATCATCACGGGGTTGCCCCCGTCGGAGCACGGGCTCGAACTCGGCGACGACGGCGTGGCGTGGGGCAACCCGGTACTGGAGTTCGGCAGCGCGGTCGCCGACTACCTGCTGCCCGACTCGCTGCAGACCCGCCTCGGCGCCTGGCTGCTGACCAACACCGACACCGACGCCTTCCGGACGCCGGCCACCTACTACGCCGACAACGACCTCACGACCGTCTTCGACGGCCGCGAGGCGGAGCCGATCGGCGTCCCGAACTACGTGGTCGACCCTGACAGCGAGGACCGCGAACACGCCCTCCGGCGGAGCCTGGGGAACCTGTTCGAGCGCGACCCCGAGGCGACCGGCGGCCACACCTCCTCGGACCCCGAGACGTTCTACGAGCAGTGCATGGAGATGGCGATGATACGGATCGCCCGGGCGCGGCGGGCCTACCGCGGCGGCCGCCACGAGCTCGTCTTCGCCTACACGAGCGGACTCGACCTGATCGGCCACGTGACCTACGACCGGCCGGAACTGCAGCGGGCCGCCTACGACGAGGTCGACGAGTTCGTCGGCGAACTCCGCGCGGACCTCGGGGACGACGACGAACTCCTGCTGGTCAGCGACCACGGCCTGCAGGACGGCGTCCACACTCACGAGGCGATGGTCGCCGCGACCGACGGGTCGCTCGTCGAGTCGATCGAGAGCGTCACGGACGTGCGGGCGGCCATCGACGCGGAACTCGACGGGACAGACCACTCGGGGACGCCGACCCACCGCCCTGCCGCCGGCGGGGGCGACGGCGTCGGCGGGGACCGCGTGAAAGAGCAGCTGGAAGACCTCGGGTACATGTGACATGACGAACATCGCACTGGTGGTGATGGACACGCTGCGGAAGGACTCGTTCGACGAGCACTTCGACTGGCTCCCGGGCGCGCGATACGAGAACGCGTGGTCGCCGGGCGGGTGGACCGTCCCGGTCCACGCGACGCTGTTCGGCGGGTTGTACTCGAGCGAGCTCGGCGTCTACGCCAAGACCACGACGCTCGACTGCGAGAAGCCCGTCCTCGCGGAGCACCTCTCGCGAGCCGGCTACACGACCCGCGGGTTCAGCGCCAACGCCAACATCGCGGACGCCTTCCAGTTCACCCGCGGGTTCGACGAGTTCCACCACAGCTGGCGGGGCCGCCGGCGCGACCCCGACATCGTCGACTGGGCGGAGTTCATCTCCGAGACGCGCGGCGAGGGGCCGACGCGGTTCCTCAGGGCAGTCAAACGCTGTTTCGCCGACGACGTCGACACCGTCGAGTCGCTGAAGTTCGGCGTCAGGATGAAGGCACGCGACCTGGGGATCGCCTCGATCGCCGGCGAAGACGACGGCGCCAGCGAGGTCCTCGACCTCGTCGAGTCGACCGACTTCGGCGACGACGAGTTCCTCTTCGTGAACCTGATGGAGGCCCACGGGCCGTACAACGCCCCGGAGGGGTACCGGAGCGTCGACGTCTCGGCAAACCCCAGCTTCGAGGAGACGGTCGGCGACGGCCCCGAGGCGGACCCGGCGGACGTGCGCCAGGCCTACGAGGACTGCGTCCGGTATCTCTCGGACATCTATCGGGACATCTTCGCGGCGCTCCGCGAGGAGTTCGACGTGGTCGTGACGGTGTCGGACCACGGCGAGATGTTCGGCGAGGACGGCGTCTGGGGGCACAACCACGGGCTCTACCCCGAACTCACGCACGTGCCGCTGACCATATGGGACGGCGGGGACGCCGTCGAGACCCGCGAGGAGACGGTGGGCCTGCTCGACGTCTACCGGACGGTGCTGTCGGCGGCCGGCGTGGACGACGAGGAGGCGCGCGGCCGCGACCTGCGCGCCGACCGCGGGTCGCGCTCGTATCTCACCGAGCGCCACGGGCTCCGCTCCGAGCGGATCTCCCACCTCCGGAACCAGGGGTACGACGAGGCGACCGTCGAGCGCTACGACGCGCCGCTCAACGGCGCCGTCCTCGAGGACGGTGGTTACGGCTGCGAGACGCTCGACGGCTTCCGGACGTGGGACGGCGCCGACGAGGCGACGGTCTGGGCGGCCATCGACGACATCGTCGACACGCTCGCCGTCAGGGACGTGGCGCTCGGCGAGGACCAGGACCTCCCGAGCGACGTGGAGGAGCGGCTCTCGGAACTCGGCTACGTCTAGACGGATTCTGACGGTGCCGGTGAGCGCCTGCTACGGCGACAGCGGTCGCCGACCGCGCGCTACAGCGGCGGCCGGCCCTGGAGCTTGCGGACGAACTGCCGCGCGTCGGTCACCTTCGCCTGCAGTTCGAGGGGGAGCCGCGTCAGCAGTCGCTTCGCGAGCAGTTCGGCGACGCGGCCGTCCGAGGGGAGCCGGTCCTGGGTCTCAAGCCACTCGAGCTGGCCGTAGACGATCTGGCGGTAGCCCCACTTGTCGAGGAAGTACTCGCGGGCGTCCATCAGGCGTTCGCGCTTGTTCCGGTTGGCGGTGTAGGAGCTGCCGCCGCCGGGATAGTGGGGGAACTGCACCGCCGGACAGCAGCCGAACCGCCAGTCGGTCCGGCGCTTGTGGCCGACGTAGAAGTCGAGGTGGGGTTTGCCCTGCTGGAGCTGGGGGTCCCAGGCGTAGTCCTCGACGCACTCCCGGCGGAAGGCCGCGACGTTCTGGAGGAAGTCGAACTCGACGAGCGGCTGGCCGGCGACGAGCTCCGCCTCCTTGCCGCGGATGTCGCGGACGAGGATGTCCCCCCGCTCGTAGAGGTCGTGGCAGGTCCCGCGCAGCCCGCCGTGCTCGAAGAGGAGCCCGCAGACGCCGCCGAACTCGGGTCGGGCCTCCAGCTGGTCGACGAGCGTCGCCACGTTTCCCGGGATCGTGTGGTCGCTGTCGGCGATGACCAGGTAGTCCTCGTCGAGCCGGTCGACGATGCTCCGCCGGCAGTTCCCCAGCCCGGAGTCGTACTCGACGTCGATGGGGACCAAGTCGAACGCGAACTCGGAGTCGTAGAGGTCGCGCCGCTCGTCGGTGTGGCCGTTGTCGGCGACGTAGACGGTGTCGACGGGGACGTTCTCGGCCGATTCGAGGAGGTTCCGGAGCTTCTCGGTCCGCTCGTAGACGGGGACACCGAGGGCGACTGACGCGCCTGCGATCATTGCGGGCTCACCGTTCTCGGGAGCCGGTTCCGCGGGCCCGCCAATGAAGATTCCCTTTCGACGCGGCCGCGTCGCCGCACGGACCCGTCACCCCTCGCGGTCGGCGACGCTCTCGTGGTCCCAGATGAGGTCGAAGTACCGCTTCAGGCCGGCGACGAAGGCGCCGTTGTCGGTGATCGCGGCCTGGCGCATGTGGTTGGGCACGTCCTCCTCCTCGACGAGGAGGATGGCCGACCCCGTCTCGTAGTCGGGGCTCGGGTCGACGACGTGGCCGCGGAAGGGGAGCTTCCCCGTCGAGAAGCGGATCTCGACCGCGGGGTACTCCGCGCGGATCCGCTCGACGATCTCCCGCTGGATGGCGGGCTCGTCGCGCGGGTCCGTCGAGAGGAAGTCGGGGACGAGCATCAGGACCGAGACGTCGACGCCCCGCTCCAGCGCGTCGGCGAGGCCGGGCTCGACCGAGTCGAAGTACTCGAAGCTCTTGGTGACGACGTCGACCTCCTCGTCGGCCTCGTGGTAGAGCCGCCGGGTCTCCCGTTCGCTGGGTTCGCCCACGTCGACGACGTGGAACAGCTCCTCTGTCGGGGTCACGTCCTCGCTGGCCCGCTCGTAACGGGGGCGGAACTCCGCGAGGAAGTCCTCGCGCAGGTCCTCGATGGCAGCGGCGAACGCCTCGAAGTCCTGGCGGTGGTTCTCGACGGCGCGGTCGAGGATCGCTTCCGGGGGTTTGGGCTGGTACTCCTTCGGCCGCCCGGGGATGACCTCGACGAACCCGCGGTCGGACAGCGAGTCGAGGACGCCGTAGATCCGGGCCTTCGGGATGTCCGTCGCCTCGGCGAGGTTCGGCGCCGTCGTCTTCCCGAGCGAGAGCAGCTCCCGCAGCGCCGTCTCCTCGTACTCGGTCAGCCCCAGCCGGTCGAAGACCGCGCTCCCGTCACCGCTCATGGTACCGCCCGGTTCGCCGCCCGGGCTTAAAATGCCCCCGAAAGGTACTTACCTGTCGCCGACATGAGTTACTCACAAGCTGAGTAACTATGGTCGAACTCGACAACGCGGCCGACGGGAGCTCGGACGACCGGGTCGACGAGGAGTCGGCCGACGGGGACGCCCGCGCAGACGCCCACCTCGACGACGTGGACGACGGCTGCGGGTGTACCGAGATCTGGGAGCACCTGAGCGAGGAGCGCGCCGACGACTGAGCCGTCCGCGCTGTCGTTCTCCCCGGTCCGTCGTCCCCACGGCTCCGGCGGCGGGCCGCCTCGGGGTGGGCGAGCCCGTGTCCAACGGGGAACCTTTTTCTCCCGGAGCGTCAAAGCGCGGACGATGGATTACGACGACGTCTGCGTGCTGATCCCCACGCTGAACGAGTCCGAGACTATCGGGCCGGTCGTCGAGTCGTTCGCGGCCGAGGGGTTCGACGACATCCTCGTGATCGACGGCGGGTCGACCGACGGGACCCCGTCGATCGCCGAGGAGAAGGGCGCGCGCGTCGTCCAGCAGCGCGGCTCGAAGGGGAAGGGCCAGGCGCTCCAGGAGGGGTTCGAGCGGACCGACGCCCCGGTCGTGCTCATGCTCGACGGCGACCTGACCTACCGGGCCGAGGACGCCGCGACGATGCTCGAACCGATCTTCGAGGGGCGGGCCGACCACGTCATCGGCGACCGCTTCGCCGACATGGAGGACGGTGCGATGACCCGGCTCAACCAGTTCGGCAACGGCGTCATCAACCGGGCGTTCTCGCTCATCCATGGGCGTGACTACGGTGACATCCTCAGCGGCTACCGGGCGCTGACCCGCGAAAGCATCGACCGCATCTCGCTGACGGAGGATCATTTCGGCATCGAAACGGAGATGGCCGTCGAGTGCGTCAAGCACAACGTCCGCACGGAGGTGGTCCCGATCCGCTACCGCGCCCGGCCGGACGACTCCGAGACGAACCTCCGCCCGTTCCGCGACGGCGCCGACATCATCCTCACGCTGTACAAGATGGCCAAGACGAACAACCCGCTGTTCTACTTCGGGAGCGTCGGAGCCGTCAGTCTCGTCGTCGGCCTCGTCCTCGGTACCTACGTCGCCGTCGAGTGGATCACGGCCAACACTTCCCACGAGGTGATCGCCTTCCTGGGGGGGCTGGCCATCATCTTCGGGGTCCAGCTACTGATGTTCGGCGTGCTCTCGGACATGATCGTCACGGTCAACCGCGAGCAGACACGGCAGCTGGAGGACCTCACCGAGCGGTTGAGCGAGCAGCGGGCCCGCGGCGCCGCTCGCGTCGACGAGTCCGGGACCGGGCGCGACGCCGGTGGAGCGACGGACCGCGCGGACGGGGAGCGCCCGTCCGATCCGGAGCCGTCGGCGGCCGAACGGCAGGGGTGACGGGCCGGACCGGCTCAGAAGGGGACGAGCCCGCGCAGCTGCTTGACGAGGCTCGTCGAGGCCGCCTGGCGCTTGCGCTCGAAGACGGGGTGCAGCGCGTTGAGCAGCTCGTCCTCGGAGTCGAACGACTCGCCGTCGGCCTCGGCCAGCGCCTCGGTGACGGGCATCTCGTTGCCCGACGCGTCGTACGGGACGGTCGCGTCCCCGAAGTACTCGCGCAACTCCTCGGCTGTCGCGGGGAAGGACACGTCCGCGTCGGCCAGTCGCGCGTCGAGTGCCGCGATCCCGAACTCGACGACGTCCGGTTCCTCGTCCACGTCGTTCGACGGTGGCCGAACTCCCATTAGCGGGTACATCGGCGTCGACCCCCGAAAATCCTGCGGCTCGAACCTCCCGGTAGCGGGCCGTTCGGAGCGTCCCGCAACGCCCGGAGTCGCGCCCGCAACCGAGCGTCGAGACCCCTCGGAGTCGCGACCGCCACCGAGCGTCGGGACTCCCCGGAGCGTTTCCGGGTGCGTCCGACCGCCCGACGGTAGGCCGGTGGCGCCACCAACGATAACTAACCGGCCCCCTATGTGGCGGACATGCTGCAGTCGTCGCCCGGGCAGGTCGCCGATCTGGTCGAGGCCGTCCGCGCGGTCGCCCCCTGGCAGCAGCTCTTCCTCCTCGTCGCCGTCGCCGTCTCCGTCGCCGTCGCACGGCGGCTCGTCCCCGGCGAGCGCTGGGGCGACCGCCTGCGCGCCCGGTTCGTCCTCGGCGTCCCCTGGGGGACGCTGCTGACGGTCCTCGGCGTCCTGCTGGTCTACTGGATCGTCCAGGGCGGGTGGGAACACCCCCACAGCCCACTCGTGATCCCCTTCCGGTCGTGGTCGTACTTCTACCCGCTCGGGGTTCTCGTCGCCGGGTTCGCGCACAACGGCGTCGGTCACATCACCGGCAACCTGGTCGGGACGGTCGTGTTCGCCCCGATCGTCGAGTACTACCTCGGTCACTACCCCACAGAGCGGGGCTCGGAGTCGTTCTCGTCGCTCCGGGCGAACCCGTTCGTCCGCCTGCTGGCGGTCCCCGCGGGGTCGATCGCCGTGGGCGTGTTCACCGGCTTCTTCTCGATGGGACCGGTCATCGGGTTCTCCGGCGTCGTCTACGCCTACGTCGGCTTCGCGATGGTGACGCGGCCGCTGCTGGCGGTGCTCGCGCTCGTCTCCGAGCGGGTCGTCGACCTGCTCTACCGCGGGCTGCGCAACCCCTACATCAGCCGCGAGCCGGGCCCGAGCTTCTTCTCGCCGTGGTGGGCGGACATCGCGATCCAGGGCCACGCGATCGGCATCCTGGCCGGCGTGCTCGCCGGGATCGCCGTCCTCGCCGCCCGCGAGGAGTACCCGAACCCGCTCGCCCTGTGGTTCGCGGCGCTGGTGCTGGGCATCCGGCAGTCGCTGTGGGCGATCTACGCGCCGATGGGCGCCAACCGGTTCGTCCTGTTCCGCGCGGTCGGCGTCGGCGTGATCTTCATCTCGGCGGCGCTGATCGCGACTGCCGTCTCGGCGTCGAACCGGTCGCTGCTCCCGCGGCTGGAGGGACGGAGCGTCGGCCTCCCCGCCCCCGACGCGCCCGTGGTGGTGATCGCCGTCGCGCTGGTCGTGCTCTCGTCGTTCGCGGTGCCGTTCGGCTTCGCGACCGTCTCCGGGGAACTGCCGGCCGACGCCGCGACCGTCGAGGTCCGCGACTACACCGTCACCTACGTCGAGCACGAGCCCAACCAGTACGTCTCGCTGGTCAACGAGTACCTCTACGGCGACACGGGGACGATCCGCTCCAGCGGGGTGGTCGTCCTCAGCGAGGACCGCCGCATCTGGCTCGAAGCGGTCTCGAAGAGCCAGCTCGCCTTCAGCGGCGGCGCGGCCGTCCGCGTCGGCGGGCTGGGCTGGCGCGAGACGGTCTACGCGGACCGCGAGGGCTGGTCGCTGGTCGGCAACGGGTCGGTGTACAGGGTGTCGCTCCGCGAGCGGGGCGAGCGCGGGCGGCTCGCCTACGCGTCCGACGCGCGCCGCGCGCGGCCGGTGATCGACGGCCGCAACGTCTCGATCGCACCGGTCGAGGGCGGGTTCGAGGCCATCGTCTCGACGAACGGGACCGTCCTCGACCGGGCGCCGGTCCCCGGGCCGTCGAACGCGACGACCGTCGGCGGGCTACGGCTCAACCGGACCGGCCGCGAGCTGGTCGCGACCAGCGGCCGGACGAGAGTGCAGGTGGCCAGCAAGTCGGTGCCGCGGGCGCGGCAGGGCTGAACTGCGAGTGTCTCGTGCGCGTAGCAGTCACTCGGCGCCGTCGTCGGCGCCGCCGCCGCCCGTGTCCTCTGCGTCGCCGGCGTCTCCGGCGTCGCCGTCGTCCCCGTCCCAGGCGATCCGGAAGACCTCCACGTCGACGGTCTGCGAGTCGGCCTCGTGGAAGTCGAACTGGCGGGGCAGGTCGAGTTCGGCGGCGAAGGCGTGGGTGACGCGGCCGCCGCTGTCGGCGGCGAACGACTCGACGAACTCCTCGCTGCCGGCGTTGTGGACCGAGTAGGACACCTCGCTGATGGCGGCGGCGGTCGCGAGGAACGCCCGGTCGGCGTGTTCGTTGCCCGACTGGGCGCCGAACGGCGGGTTCATCACGACCGTCGTCGGGCCGTCCGGGCACAGCGGGACCGCGGTCGCGTCGGCCCGGACCCACTCCACGTCGGCGGCGGCCGCGACCCGGCCCTCGTTGGCCCGCGCCGTCGCCAGCGGCCCCGGGTCCAGGTCGACGCCGACGACCCGCTCGGGGCCCCGCAGGACGGCCCCGAGCGCGAGCATCCCCGTCCCGGTGCCCAGGTCGACGACCGTCCGGCCCTCGATGTCGCCCTGCAGGTCCGCCGTGTGGATCAGGTGGGCCGCGATGTCCGGCGGCGTCCGGTACTGTTCGAGGTCGACCCGCGGGTCCTCGAAGCCCGCGACGACCGCCAGCTGCTGGGCCAGCCGTGTCTTCGTGCTCACGCTCTCACCCCGCGGTTCCCGGACTCGCTCGCGCGTCGCGCCTGGTCGGTCATCCGTCGACAATATCTCCCGCGTATGCAAAAACGTTGTTGAATGCCCGAGAGTAATTCACGACGGGTCGCGGGCGGGTCACGCCCGGGGGAGTTCCAGTACGAAGGCGGCGCCGCCGCGGTCGCTCTCTTCGGCGCGGACGGACCCGCCGTAGGACTCGACCATCGAGGAGACGAAAAAGAGGCCGAAGCCCGTGCCCGAGGAGGCGGCCCCCTTCCCACCGCGCTCGAAGATGTCGGCCCGGTCCTCCGGGGGGAGTCCCGTCCCGTCGTCGGCCACCCGGAGACAGACGGTCGACCCGCCGTCCTCCGCGGTGACGACGACGTTCGTGGTCTCCTCGGAGTGCTCGACGGCGTTCGTGAGGAGGTTCCCGACCACGTCGTCGAGGAGGTCGTTCGCGAGGACGGTCAGTCCCGCCGGGACCGACGCGTCGACGTCCACCCGGTCGGTCATCGCGTCGACGCGGTCGGCCTCCTCGGCGACCAGCGGTCGGAGCGCGACCGCCTCGAGGGCAGTGTCCCCGTCGCTGGCGACGGAGTCGAGGATCGACCGCACCTTCCCGCTCAGGTCGGTGATCTTGACGCTCCAGTCGTAGATGCTCTCGGCGTGGCCCACGTGTTCGGGGTCGTCCAGGTCGTTCCGGAGCATATCGGCCCGCGCCATGATGACGTTGAACCCGTTCATCATGTCGTGCCGGAGGACGCTGTTGAAGAAGTCGAGCTGTTCGTTGCGGCGCGCGAGCGTCTGTTCCTGCTCGTGGCGGTCGATGGCGTAGCGGAGCGCTCGCACCAGTCTGTCGCCGTCGAGGTCGCCTTTCGGCAGGTAGTCCTGGGCGCCCGACTGGATCGCCTCGACGGCGATGTCCGTGTTGTCGAGCCCGGTGAGCACGATGATCGGTACGTTCGAGTCGAACCCCGCGGCACGGCGGAGCGTCTCGATCCCCTCGGACTCGGGGAGCCCGAGGTCGAGCAGGAGCACGTCGTAGTGTCCCGCGGCGAGCGCGTCGCGCGCGGCCGACAGTGACTCGACGTGGGTGAGCGCGACCTCGTCGAGAAACGCCCGGACCGAGGAGTTGTCGAGGTGATGCTCGACGAGCTTCGCGTCGCCGGGGTTGTCTTCGACGAGCAGCGCGTTGACGGTCGACTCCATCACTCCGGGGGCATCCTGACGACGGTGAGCCAGAAGTCCTCGATCCGTTCGACGATGTCGAGGAAGCCGTCGAAGTCGATCGGTTTGGTCAGGTACGCGTTGGCGTGCAGGTCGTACGACTGGACGATGTCCTCCTCGGCCTCCGAGCTCGTCATGACGACGATCGGGATCCGCCTGAGGTCGTCGTCCGTTTTGATCTCCTCCAGCACGTCTCGGCCGTCCTTGCGCGGCATGTTGAGGTCGAGCAGGACGAGGTCGGGGCGGGGCTCGTCGGCGTACTCCCCCTCCTGGCGGAGAAAGGCGAGCGCCTCGACGCCGTCGTTGACGACGTGGAGGTTGTTGCTGATGTTCCCCCGTTCGAGCGCCTTCCGCGTCAGCGTCACGTCACCGGGGTTGTCCTCGGCGAGGAGTATCTCGACCGGTTCGCCGTGGTCGTTCATACCCGCGCCTCCGCGAGTCGAGTCGGTTCGTCGCCGGTTCGCGCTCGGTCGGTCGCGGTCGTGTCGTGGGGGGTCATGCGTGGATCTCCGTCTCCGCTGTCGCCGGCATCGTGAAGTGGAACGTCGCGCCGTCGCCGGGTTCGGACTCGACCCAGATCTCGCCGCCGTGGCGGTTGACGATGCGCTTGCACATCGCCAGCCCGATGCCGGTACTCCCCGAGCGGCTGGCGTTCTGTTTGAATATCTCGAAGATGCGGTCGTGCTGGTCGGCCTCGATGCCGGGGCCGTCGTCGGCGACGGTGAAGTGGACGCGGTCGTCCTCGCGTTCGGCGCCGACCGTCACGGTCGGTTCGTCGCCGCCGTAGTGGAGCGCGTTCTCGACGAGGTTCTGGAACACCTGTCCGAGCTGGTTGCGGTCGACGGTGACCGCCGGCAGTTCGCCGCTGTCGACGGTCGCGTCGCGCTCGTCGATCAACAGCTCCAGGCTCCGGACCGTCTCCTCGAAGACGGCCCCGGCGTCGGTCTCGGTCGGCTCGTCGCCCTTCGTCGTCACCCGCGAGTACTGGAGGAGCGCGTCGATCATCTCCTGCATCCGCGTCGCGCCGTCGACGGCGTACTCCATGTACAGTTCGCCCTCCTCGTCGAAGCTGTCGCCGTACTCCTCCTCCAGCAGGGTGACGTAGCTCGACACCATCCGCAGGGGCTCCTGGAGGTCGTGGGAGGCGACGTAGGCGAACTGCTGGAGGCTTTCGTTCGAACGTTCCAGTTCCGTCCGCTGGCGTTCGAGTTCGGCCTCCCGTTCGACGCGGTCCAGGGCGTCGACCATGGCCTGCTCGACCATCTCGACCATCGTGTGTTCGAACTCGTCTATCTCGGCCGTCCCCGGGTTGCCGATGTTCAGGAGGCCGTGGTCGCCGACCGGAACCAGCATCAGCGTCTCCAGGTCGGACTCCGGGGACGACGGGTTCGGCAGGTCGCCGTAATCGGCCACGACCGACAGCTCTCCCGCCTCGAACACGTCCATCTCGTCGTGACCTCGTTCGATATCCGGCAGAGCCCGTGGGGTCTCGACCCCGGCGACTTCGAGCGCGCGCTCCGACGCGAACAGCGGCTCGAGCCTGTCGCCCCCTTCGTCGTACGACCAGTAGGCGGTGACCGGACAGCCGGCGATCGAGTCGACGATATCGACGATGATCTCGGCGACCTCGGTCTCCGACCGAGCGTGCGGGAGCTGTCGCGTCGTCTCGGCGAGCTCCTTCAGTCGTTCCTCCCGCCGCTTGAGCTCGGAGATGTCGCGCGTGAATCCCGCGACGTACGACACGTCGCCGTCCTCGTCGAAGACGGGTTCGGCGTGGACGCTGAGCCACCGCGTCTCGTCGTCGCCGGTCAGGGTGCGGTACTCGAGGTCGGCCGGGTCGCCCTCCGAGAGGACGCCCATCTTCTCGCCGACCATCTCGCGGTCCTCCGGGTGGATCCCCTCGAGGAAGTCGGTCGGGTCGTCGATCAGGGCCGCCTTCGTCCGGTCCCACACGTCTTCGTACGCGGAGTTGACGATGACCGTCTCCGACCAGTCCGCCGTGAACATCCACAGCGTGTCCGTCGTGTACTCGGTCAGCCGGAAGAGCAACTCCGTCGCGTCCTCGTAGCGCTCGTGGGCGCGATACGTCTCGACGACCGCCTCGATCCGGTCGACGAGCGTTCGAAACGTCTCGGACCCGGGCTCGCCGTCGTACGTGACGTACCCGTCCGCGCCCGCGTTGACGGCGTCGGCCGCGACGCGCTCGCTGCCGTCCCCGGTGACCAGCACGAACGGCAGGTCGCCGTGCTCCGCCCGCAGGCGTTCGAGGACCGCGATCCCGTCCGGCTCCCCCGCGGCCAGCCCGCACACGAGACAGCCGGCGTCCTCGGCGTCCAGACGCTCGAACGCCGACGACACCGTCGTCACCGCCGTCGCATCCGTCGCGTCGCCGGCCGCCTCGATACCGTCGGCGAGGCGCTCGCCCGTCGCCGCGTCCGGGTGGAGACAGACCACGCTGACTCCCGGTTCCTGCTCGTCGAGCGGCCTGACGTACGTCGACGACGACGGGCGACCGTCGCTCACGGACTGTTCCCTCCGCGGTCGGCCACCGTCGCCGTCGGGCCGGTGGGCCCACGACCGACCGCCACTCGCTGGGCTCTCGCGCTCGATTCGGTGCGCATACGCGAGGCTCACCGTCCGACTGTAAATCGTTGTGCCACCAGTTATCGCGGCTGATACTCCACAGGACCCGCGAAAACAGGCCGCCGGCGGCGGGCTACCAGGTGCCGTGGAACGTGTCGAACTCCAGCGCCTCCAGGGGTTCCTCGCCGATGGCGATGCGGTACTCCTGGGGGGTGAGCATCGGTTTCTTGAACTGCGGGCCGTCGTCGGTCGTGATCCGGGGACAGCCGGTGTTGACGTAGGCGTCCATCCCGAAGTTGGTCAGCCGGTCGGGCGTCACCTCGTCCATCGTGATGAGGTAGGCGTCGTCGTTGTTCTCGACGATCTCCTGGGCCTGGTCCCAGCGGCCCTGGCCGATCTTGGTGCAGAAGATGACGCCCCACTCCTCGGCGTCCATCGCGCGGTGGACCGCGCCGTAGCGCTGTTTCATGAACTTCTCCGTGTCGGCGACGGAGACGGCGTTGTTGACCGGGTCGGCAATAATGACCTTCTTGTCGGGGTGTTCCATCGCGAGGCCGAGCGGGTGGAACTTCCCGCCGCCGACGTAGAGCATCTGGTCGGCGTCGACGTCCGCGCTGGCGTAGTTACAGCCCAGCACCTGGCCCTCGTGGGTGAGCCGCTCGTCGCCCTTGCGGGTGTGGACGGTGTAGCCCCGCTCCTCCAGCCACGAGCGCATCTCGTCGAACTTGTTCATGTGCTGGGCGGTCGTGACGAGGCCCACGTCCTCGTCCTCGTCGGCCGGCGCGAGTTCCTCGTCGAGCGCCCGCTCCATGATCGGGAAGACGTCGACGTTCGAGAAGAGGGGGACGTAGATGATCTTGTCCGACTCCTTCATCGGGGAGTGGCCGAAGTGGACGAACACGTCCGTCCGGCGCATGAGGTAGGTGTCCAGGTCGCAGGCACCGTAGCAGGGCTGGCCGGAGATCATGACGGTTACGTCGTCGGGCAGTTCGGCGCGCAGGTCGTCGGCGACGCGGGGGCCGCGGCGCTTCAGTCCCTCTGGGAACTGGAGGCCGACGGTCTCGGCGTCGCGCTCTTCGACGGCGTCGACGATGCGGTCGAGTTCGTAGTCCCACTCGCGGTCGTGGCGCAGCGACATCCCCGTCTCCCTGAGGTCGCCCTCGGTGCGAGCCGCGTCCTCGGCCTCGCCGCGCGAATCCTTGCTCATTGGAGGCTCGTATCCGCTCGCGGGGTAAAACCTCCGCGGTCCCACCCGCCACTGTCAGCCGGTGACGGATCCGCCGCTGGCCGGCCCGACGAGCGCGAAAAACCGGGCCCCCGTCCGGTCAGGGGTCCTCGATGACGACCCGCTCGTCGCCGCCGCGGGCGCGGGTCAGCGCCGAGACGATGCGGTCCTGGAACCGGAGGAAGCCGAACACCAGCAGCGCGAGCAGCCCGCCGACGACGAGTTCTGAGACCATACCCCCGTTTCGGTCCCGCGTCGGATAAGGGCTCGGGGAGCGTGCGAACGTCGCCGGTTCCGGTGACGCGCTCCCCGACGATCCGGCCCGAAAGCGAGTACGGCCACGCATTTAACGCCACCCGCCGAGTAGGGTCGACCGACGATGGTCCCCCTCCCGACCGTCCTCCGCACGGCGGTCGTCGCCGTCGCCTCGTTCGCCGTCGCGGCCGGCGCCGCGGTCGCGGTCACTCGTCTCGCCGTCCGAACCCGCTTTTTCGCGATGCAGGACCGCCCGCTGGACAGCTGGCACGGCCGACCGCCCCGCCAGGCCGACCGCGAGCCCCGGGACGGGCTGAACCCGTTCATCCTCGCGTTCCTGACCTTCTGGGTCGCGTTCGCGCTCGCGAGCCTCGCGCTCGACGTGCTGTTGCTCGGGTAGGTTCGCGGACCTATCCGCGGGGTCCCGAAGTTCCGGTCCCCCCGCAGTCGCGGGAGCTTTGACGCTGGCGCACTCGGGGACGGGTATGTCCCTCCGCACGTGGGCGTCCGCCACCGTCGACTTCCTGCTCGCGGCGGTCGGGCTCTACCTCGGGCTCGCGCCGGCCTTTACGGTCGGCTACGCGCTCGCCGCGGACGCGACGCTGTTCGCACAGCCGCCCCAGACCGCCGCGGCCGTCGTCGCGATCGGCGGGAGCTACCCGTTCGTCGCCGGCGACTGGTCGTACCGCCGGCTGGCCGTCTTCGTCGTCGCGCTGTACGTCGCCAGCGGCGCCGCGGGCCTGGCCGGCCTCGCAGTCCTCCGGTCGCTCGACGTCTCGCTCCCCTCGACGGTCCTCGCGCGGGCTGGCGCGCTGGCTATCGCCTACCCGGTCGCCGCGGCGGCGGTGTTCCGCGACCGCGTCCGTCGCCGGCTGGGACTCCGCCCGCTCGACGCCGACGACCTCACCGGGCGGTGAGTGCCGAGGGTGCTCGGCGGCTGCCGTTCGATAGAGTCGACCCGGCGACCGCGGCCGGAGTCGGCACCTTGAAACCCGCGAGAGACCAACGGCGAGTATGAGCATCGAGACCGACGCGGCGAACGCGGAGGCCGGCGAGGAGGTCGACGCGCTCGCCCGCGAACTCGGCGAGCGCATCGCGGAGCTGCCCGTCTACGAGCGCTACCGCGAGGCCAAGGCCGAGGTCGAGGCCGACGAGGACCTCCAGGAGCAGATCCGCGAGTTCGAGCAGATCCGCGAGGAGTTCATGCTCGCGCGCCAGACCAACGAGGCCACCCAGGAGGACCTCCGGACCCTGCAGGACGCCCAGGAGGAGCTGCACGACCACCCGAAGATGGCGGAGTACCTCGAAGTCCAGAGCGAACTGGAGCTGCGCCTGCAGGAACTCAACGAGCTCATCTCCGAGCCGCTGACGGTCGACTTCGGCGGGAAGGCCGGCGGCTGCTGCGAGGACTGACCCTCCCGGACGGGCCGGGGAGCGGACGGCCGGTTTCACCCACCTTTTTGCTGGCGTCGCGCGGAGTTACCGGTATGACAGTGGAAAGCGACTGGGGCGACTGGCTCCCACGTGCGGTCGAATCGGCGTCGCCGGACACCCTCGCGGTCTGGTACCTCGGCTGTAACGGCTTCGTACTCAAGGCCAGCGACGACACGACGGTCTTCATCGACCCCTACCTGGGGATCGGCGACCCGCCGCGGACCGTGCGGATGATCCCCGTCCCGTTCGAGCCCGAGGACGTGGCCGAGGCCGACGCCGTGTTCGGCACCCACGAGCACGTCGACCACGTCCACGGGCCGAGCCAGGCGCCGATCCTCGCGAACACGGGCGCCGACTACTACACGGCCGACGCCGGCCACGACGTGATCGACGAGGAGGACTGGACCGGCGAGTGGGGCGTGAGCGACGACCAGCTCCACGAGATCGAGGAAGGCGACACGGTCGAACTCGGGGAGCTGACCGTCCACGTGGAACCCGCAAATGACCCGGACGCTATCCACCCGGTCTCGCTGGTCTTCGAGCACGAGGCGGGCACGTTCTTCCACGGCGGCGACGCCCGCCCAGGCGAGTTCGAGCAGGTGGGCGAGGAGTACGACATCGACATCGGGGTGCTGGCGTTCGGCGCGGTCGGCAATATCCAGGACAAGGAGACGGGCGAGGACGTGCGCACCCGGTGGTACAGCGACGAGAACATGGTGATCGAGGCCGCCAACGAACTCCAGCTCGACACGCTCGTGCCGAGCCACTGGGACATGTGGAAGGGCATGACCACCGAGCCGACGGTGCTGCACAACCACGCCGCGAGCTTCGAGTACCCCGCGAACTTGCGGGTCGTCGAGATCGGCGACCGGTTCGACCTGTAGGAAGGCCACCGGGCCGCGCCGATGCCGACCGCGCACTCCCGGACCGGAATCGACGGACGGCCGGTCGCTTTTCCCCAAAATTCCGCGCGTTCCTTCCGCTGAGTAGAGATGAAAGGATCTGGACAATAAGTATCATTAAGTTGGTCCCTAAACGAGAGAGAACACATGAGCGACTCACAGCAGTACGAAAAAGTGTCCGTCTCGTCGGACGGGGTGACGGTGGACAAGCGGTTCGAGGAGGACGAGTTCCCGGTGCCGGCGATCGCCTTCGAGATCCAGTCGGCGCGCTCGGAGACGGTGACGGTGACGCTGGTCGACCAGGTGCCCGAGGACGTGGCCGTCGAGGACCTGGGTTTCCATCCGGAGTACGGCTCCGAGTACTGGACCATCGACGAGGAGCAGATCACCTTCGAGCGCGAACTGGAGGCGGGCGCGGACTACACGACGGTCTACGGCATCCGGGCGACCGGGACCGACAACGTCGAGCAGTTCCTCACGACGCCGACCGTCGAGTCGGTCGACCCGCCGCTGGACGACGGCGAGGGCAGCGTCGTCGACGAGGACAGCAGCGACGTGGTCCGCGACGTGATCTCCGGCGACGGCGACGTGCCGGGGCTCGAAGACGACGACGACGAGGCCGACGGGAGCGACGAGGACGTGGAGACGCTGAACCTGAAAGACCCCAACGAGCCCGACGACGCCGGGTCGGGCGGCGGTGGCGGCGGTGGCGGTGGCGGCGGCTCCTCGGGCGGCGGGACCGTGGCCGTCGAGGACGCCGACGTGGACTCGCTGGTCGGCGCGCTCGCCGCGGAGATCCGCAACCAGAACGTCGACGCCGAGGACGTGAAGCTGCTGCGCAAGGCGTTCGACCTCGCCGAGGACGACAAGGGCAGCGTCGACGCGCGCATCCAGCACCTCCAGACCGAGGTGTCGGATCTCCTCGCCTACACGTCCGCGCTGGAGGAATTCCTCGACGAGAACGGCACCGGCGACGAGATGATCGAGGAGTTCCGCGAGCAGGTCGAGTCGTTCGAGTCCGAGCTGGAGGAGGTCCGCGAGATGGCCTCCGGCCACGAGGCGTCGATCTCCGAGGTCGAGGAGACCGTCGCCTCCGTCGAGTCGTCGATGGACGCGCTCCAGTCGGACATGGACGAGGTGCTCGACGACGTGGAGTCCGTCCAGAACGAGGTCGACTCCGTCCAGAACGAAGTCGATTCCGTCGAGAACACCGTCGACGACGTGGAGGAGGACCTCGACGAGCTCGAAGCGCAGGTCGGCGACATCGACGTCGAGGACGTGCGCTCGGACATCGAGGACATCAACGACGAGATCGAGGAGCTCAAGGAGTGGCGCGAGCAGCTCTCCTCGGTCATCGGCGGCAGCTGAGCGGTTCAGGTAGGACCGACGGATATCGGAGTCGAGCGGCGCCGGACGGAGGGGAGTCGAGCGGCGCCGGACGGAGGGGAGTCGAGCGGCGCCGGACGGAGGGGAGTCGAGCGGCGCCGAACACCGGAATCGAGCGGCGCCGAACACCGGAATCGAGCGGCGCCGGGCGGCGACAGGTGTCCCGCGGGTGGACAGACGTAGCGGAGATCGGACTCGTTTTACGCGCCGCTTGCGTGCTCGATAGCAATGACGACCGTCAGCGTCGCGGTGCCGCGGAAGGGACGCCCGCTCGAAGCGGTCCTCGACAGACTCGCCGACGAGACGGGGGTCGCCGGCCTCGCCGACGACGTGATCTCGACCCTGCGCTACGAGAAGGCAGTCACCAAGGGCGAGCAGTCGGCGACCGGCGACGTGTACGAACGACTCGCGACCTACAGCGACGACGAAGACCCCCATGCCCCGGAGTACACGCTGGTCCGCGACGACCGCTCGGGGATGCCCCGCCGGATCGTCTTCGACAGCGTGGTCGTGCCGGTCGACGAGGACCTGCAGTTGCAACTGGTCGGCCGCGAGGAGCCCTTCCGGGCGCTCCGGAAACACGAGATGCCGCTGGGGTTCGATAGCGCCGACCTGTTCCTAGAGGAGGTCGTCGAACTCCGCGCGGAGCCGCTGGCCGAACTCGGCGAGGTCAACGAGCGGGTCGACCCCCGGGACACCGACGTGCGGCTGGTCGCCGGCCTCGGCGACACCGTGTGGCACTCGCTGCTGGTCACCCCGGAGGTCGCCGCCGAGTACGACGCCAACCCGACGCGGGAACTGGTCGACGCCTACGAGGGCGATTTCTGCATCTCGCCGCGCTACGAGCGGCTCGTCGAGGGCGTCCTCGGCACCGCGGCCATCGAGGGGATCGAGTTCACCTATCCGGGGGCCGACCACGAGGAGGAAGCGGCCATCGCCGAGACGGGCATCGGGGTCTACCTGACCGTCTCCGGCGGGACCGCCCGCGAGCACGGCCTCGAAGTCGGCGAACACCTCTTCCCCAGCGAGACGGTGCTGCTGAAGAGCGAGCCGGAGGTGACGGCGGCGGCCGAGCGGGTGGCCGACCTGCTCGTCAGCGCCGAGACGGGGACGCGACTGGCGGCGCAGTAAGAAGGGTCAGTTCTCCTCGTCTTCCTCGGTTTCGACCGTGTCGATGACGTTGAGCGGCACGTCGCGGAGGGCGCCGCCCACGTCGCTCTTGGCGATGCGCTGGGCGTGTTCCTCGCTCTCGGCGTTGAACACCTCCATCTCCAAGACGAGGCCCACCAGAGCGGTGTCGGCGGCGATGTACGCCGAGTCGAACGGCTCGCCGCAGGCCGGACAGTTCGTCGAGCCCACGCCCACCTCGACGTAGTCCATGTCCTTCTGGTTGAGCCGCTTGCCCGCCTCGCTGATGGCGACGCCGATGGCGTCGTCGATGTTGTCCACGTCGTGAACCAACCAGGCCGCTTCCATCACTACGATGTAGTTCATACACGTTGCTCCGCCTTTCTCCGTAATCCTGTTTTTGGTCCGCTCCCGCCAGCGAGGCCTCCCGGCGGCCCGAGCCCCGCTCCGCGACCGCCGCGAGCCGCTGCGCACGTGACCCCAATCATGGCCATAACTTATGAGGATTCCCGGGCTCACCAGCGGACCCGTTACCTCGAAATCCGCACGAACGCCGATGTGGTTGTCTCCGGGACAACTCCGGTTGAACCGCAAGACGGCGCGGAGGCGAAACCACATGATTCTTCATCAACTACCCGGTGTCGTGGGGTAAAGTTTATATACTCCCTCGACTGGAGAACAGAGCATACCACGATGCCGACCACCCTGAACCGCGCAGCCGTCTTCGCAGTGTACCAGTTGACCCTGTTCGCCGGCATTCTGCTCATGCCGCTGGCGCTCGTGATGCGGAAGGCGGGGGTCACCCTGCCCGTCCACCGGGCGGTCGACCGCGTCAACGAGACCTACGAGGAGATGGACGCCGAACGCACGAACTGACGGAGCTACCTTCTGTCGTCGAACCGCCCACCGGCGAGCGACGCGTCGGCCCCGTGCCGTCGCCGGACGGGGGATCGAAAAGGTGGTTTTATCAGCACAGGACTGATACCCGACTACCATGCGCGACCCATCCGCAGGCCCCGAGTTCTCGGAGAATCTGCAGCGCCACGACGCGGGGATCCCCGACCCGACCGAGCCGGAGATCGGCTCGTTCCCCGACGAGTCCCCGCAGGGCGACCAGAACAAGGTCGCCGAGACCGGGACGACGACCATCGGCATCACCGCCGAGGACGGCGTCGTCGTCGCGACGGACATGCGCGCCTCGCTGGGCGGGCGGTTCGTCTCGAACAAGCGCGTCCAGAAGGTCGAGCAGATCCACCCGACGGCCGCGCTGACGCTGGTCGGCTCCGTCGGCGGCGCCCAGTCGTTCATCCGCTCGCTGCGCGCCGAGGTCGACCTCTACGAGGCCCGCAAGGGCGAGGACATGAGCATGACCGCCCTCTCGACGCTGGCGGGTAACTTCGCCCGCGGCGGCCCTTTCTTCGCCATCAACCCCATCCTCGGCGGCATCGACGACGAGGGCAGCCACGTCTACTCCATCGACCCCGCCGGTGGCGTCATGGAGGACGACTACACGGTCACCGGCTCCGGCCTCACCGTCGCCTACGGCACCCTGGAGGACCGCTACGAGGACGGCATGGACATGGACGAGGCCCGCTCGGCCGCCGTCGCCGGCGTCCGCGCCGCCGCCGAGCGCGACACCGGCTCCGGCAACGGCGTCTACATCGCCGAGGTCACCGAAGAGGGCGTCGAAATCGAGGACTACCCGGACTTCGACGGCGTCGAGTAACGCCGGTCCGTTCTCTCCGCTTCTCTCTCGCCGACCAGCCGCAGGGCTCGGGTCCCGGGCGCGGTGCCCGTGCCCTGGTCCGCTCGTTCGAGAGCCGCTGGTCTTCCGTGTCGACCGCGTCCCACTATGGTTAATGGGCGCCCTCCCGTGGAACCGATATGGACCTGTTCGGGACCGCGGGGATCCGCGGCGACACCCAGTCCCGGGTGACACCGGAACTGGCGCGGGCGGTCGGGCGCGCGGCCGGCGTGGACGGCGACTCGTTCGTCGTCGGCCGCGACGGGCGAACCACGGGCGAGGGGCTGGCGGCGGCCGTCGAGGCCGGACTGCTCAGCGCCGGCGCGGACGTGACCAGGGTCGGCCAGGTGCCGACGCCGGCGCTGGCCTACGCCGCCCAGCAGCGCCGCGGCGTGATGGTCACGGCCAGTCACAACCCCCCGGCGGACAACGGGCTCAAGCTGTTCGCCGACGGCCGCGAGTACGGCGACGACGCCGAGGCACGGATCGAACGCCGCGTCGCCGACGACCCCGACCCCGTCCCGTGGGACGAGTGGGGGTCGAGCGAGCACGCGGACGTGCTCGGCGCCTACCGCGACGCCGTCGCCGAGTACGCCCGCGACCACGGCGAACCGCTCGACGGCCTCTCGGTCGCGGTCGACTGTGGCAACGGGATGGCCGGCGTCGCGACGCCGCAGGTCCTCCGCGCGCTGGGCGCCGACGTGACTGCCATCCACGCCAACGTCGACGGCCACTTCCCCGGCCGCGAGAGCAAGCCCACGCCCGAGAGCCTGCGCGACCTGCGCTCGTACGTCGCCGAGAGCGACGCCGACCTGGGGATCGGTCACGACGGCGACGCCGACCGGATCGTCGTCGTCGACGCGAGCGGGCAGGTCGTCCACGAGGACACGATCGTCGCCATCCTCGCCGAGCACTACACGGCCCGCAGCGACGCGGCCGACCCCGTCGTCGTCACGACGCCCAACGCCTCCGCCCGCATCGACGAGCGGGTGCGGGCGGCGGGCGGCCGCGTCGAGCGCGTTCGGTTGGGTGCGCTCCACGAGGGCGTCGACGCCGCACGCGCGGCCGGCGGCGACGGCACCGAGGTCGTCTTCGCCGCCGAACCGTGGAAGCACATCCACACCGTCTTCGGCGGCTGGATCGACGGCGTCGCGAGCGCGGCGGTGCTCGCCCGCCTCGTCGCCGGTCCCGGCCTCGCCGTACTCCGGGATCCGGTGACCGAGCGACCCTACCGGAAGGTCAGCGTCGAGTGCCCGGACGACGACAAGGAGCGCGCGATGGCGCTGGTAGCGGAGCGACTCCCCACCGAGTTCCCCGACGCCAGCGTCGACACCGAGTACGGCATCCGGCTCGAACTCCCCGACGGCTCGTGGACGCTCGTCCGCCCGAGCGGGACCGAGCCGTACGTCCGCGTCTACGCCGAGAGCGAGGACGTGGCCGAGCTGGTCGACGCGGTCACGACCGTCGTCCGCCGCGCCGTCGCCGACGCCTGACTGCGGGCCGAACCGGGCGGGGAGTCAGCGCCGGGACAGTACCTCGTCCAGCGCCGCGGTCACCGCATCGAGGTCCTCGATGTCCCCACGGTCGAACGAGCGGTTCGAGTGGTACCACTTCGGGCGAGTGACCGTGAGCGCGTCGTCGGTCAGCTCGTAGCCGTCGACGGTGTCCCAGTCGTGGATCTGTCGCTCGACGCGGAGTCCGCCGTCGGCCACCGCGACCTCGCGACCGTCGGAGTCGGCCAGGATCGGGATCCAGACCCCGAACATGGCCGGGAGCCACCAGTACGAGAACTCCATGTCGCCCCCGAGCGCGAAGGAGACGGCGACGGCCGCGACGACGAGGACCGCCATCACACCGACCGCGATCCGGGTCTGTCGGCGCGTCTCCGGCGGATTTCGCGCCTCGAAGACGGCCAGTTCGGTCAGCCCGTCGATCCGCTCGCGGGTCCGCCAGTCGGCGGCGACGACGACGGCGACCACCCAGGCGAGCGCCGCCGCCGCGCCCCCGGTCCACGGCGTGAACAGGAAGGTCGGGATAGAGGTGGCACCGGTCCAGGCGGGCCAGAGCCACCCGAGCGGGGCCGCGAACCCGACGAGGATCCGCGGGAGTGTCAGCACCGCGTCGGGCCCGTCCAGCGTCGCGGTCGCCGCGAATCCCGCCGCGCCGCCGAGGATCGCACCCGCGGCGAACGAGGGCCACGTCGGCGCCGGTGCGAGCGTCGCCACCGGCGCGGCTAACAGCGCGACGTACGCGGCCAGGGACGCGCGAAGCCAGCGTCGCATCGTTCGGAAACTGTCTCCCCACCTTCAAGTTCGTTGTGTTCTGTCCGGCACGCCGTCACTCGATAGTTCGTTCGAGGAACCGGCGGATCGGCTCGGGACCCGCTGGTGGGAGATCCGCGAACAGGGGATCGGGCGACCCGCCCTCGTCGACGTGTGTCGCCTCGTAGACCGACTGGGCGTGGGTCGGCTCCGCCGCGAGCAGGTCCATCGCCACGCCTTCGCCCTCGATGTCTTCGACATCCTCGACCCAGACGTGGTTCAGGTCGCGTAGCTCGTAGAAGACCGCGTCCACGCCGGCGTCGTTCAGGGCGTCGAAAAACCGGTGGCTGTGTTCCACGTCGACCACCTCGTCCTCGCGGCCGTGCATCAACAGCGCCGGCGGGCTCTCGGGGGTAACGTGTGTGACGGGGCTGGCCTGTGCCCACCGCTCGGGGACTTCGGACTGGGGCCCGCCCAGCAACAGCGGGATGAGCCCGTCGTCTTCGCCATTCTCGTCCCCTCCGCGCTCGTCCGCGACGATCCCGAAGTCGGCGGCGCCGTACCAGCTGACGACGGCCTGGACGGCGCCGGATTCCTCCGGCGCGACGGTCTTCTCGACCTCGTCGGCGTAGGCGTCCCCGAGGTCGGTGACGTCGTCGACGACGCCCGCGAGGAGGGCGAGATGCCCGCCCGCGGACGAGCCCCACGCGGCGATCTGCTCGGCGTCGTAGCCGTACTCGTCGGCGTGGGCGCGGAGCCATCGGATCGCGGCTTTCACGTCGACGAAGTGGTCGGGGAAGGCGCCCCGCGGGGTGGGATTCGACGGGTCGTACATCTCTTCGACGGCCGCCCCGTCGGGAACCGCCTGGAGGCGGTAGCTGACGCTGGCGATCGCACAGCCCCACTCGGCGGCGTACCGCTCGGGGTCGGGGATGTTCGAGCGAGTCGCCGCGATCCATCCGCCACCGTGGACGTAGACGACCAGCGGCGGGTTCTCGCGCTCCGGGAGGTAGAGGTCGAGTTTCATCTCGCCCGCGTCGCGCTCGGCGTAGGTGATCCCCTTCCGAACGGTAGCTTCGGCCATTCTGTCACGAACGAGATAGTGTGAGCGTATAAAGATTTAAAATCGGTCCCGGTTCGACCGGCGGTTCGATGCAGTGCTGGCAGCCATACGGGCATGCTCCGGCCCATCAGGGGTACTGCAGGTCCCGAAATTCGAACCGCGCGCCGCCCTCAGACGACTCCGTCACGTCGACACGCCAGTCGTGGCCACGAGCGATCGCACGGACGATGTCGAGGCCGAGACCAGTGCCGGTCGACTTCGATGAGTGGCCGGGTTCGAAGACGCTCTCGCGCTCATCTGCGGGGATCCCTGGGCCATCGTCGGAAACAATGAACCCGTCTCCGTCGTCGAGATCGTCGACAACGACCGTGACGTCGTTACCGGCGTGTTCACGAGCGTTCCGGAAGAGGTTCTCGAACAGCTGTTGGAGGCGGTCCCCGTCGGCCAGTACGACCGCGTCGGTGTTCACATTGAGTTCCATCTCCCCCTCGTCGACGGTCTCCCACGCCCGGTCGGCGGTCGAATCGAGGCGGACCGGACGGAGGTCGCCGACGGCTCTGCCTTCCCGGGCGAGCGTGAGCAGATCGCTGATCAGGCTCTCGATCCGGTCCAGCGCGGTGGCGATTTTCTCCCGATGCTGTTGTTCCCCGGGAGCGTCCATGAGTTCGAGGTGGCCGGTCGCGACGTTCAACGGGTTCCGGAGGTCGTGACTGACGACGCTCGCGAACTGTTCGAGCCGGTCGTTCTTTTTCGAAAGTTCGGAGACGGCCTCCTGGAGATCCTTCTCGGTCTTCTTCAGGCTGGTCCCCTCGGTGATGATTGCAAACGCACGCTGTGCGTCGTCGTACTGGTACGGTATCAGCCGGAGGCGGTAGTATCGAGTGTCCCCGGACGACGAGATGGTGAACTCCCGCATGATCGAAGTCCCCGCCGCGACGGCGCTGTGGAGGTCCTCGTCGATGTCGTCGAGGTCAACTACAGACCCCAACCGCTGTCCCTCGTAGTTTCCATCTATCGGGAAGGTGGTCCGAAACTCGTCGTTCACGGCGACGATCGAAAACGCGTTCTCACGGATGGACAGATCCGCGACCGCGGTCGGAGCCTTCGCAAACAGCGACTTCCACCGGCGTCGATCGCGGTCAGCGGTTGCCAGGGCGGACCTGGTCCGACTGATCTTCGTGCCGGCGAACCCGCCTCCGACTGCTCCGCCGATAGCCGCTCGTACGACGGCGGCGGGCGAACCGGTGCCACCGCCCGCGATCCACAGCCCCAGCGCGGCGCCTCCAAGGGCCCCTCCGGCGCTCCACACCGCCACTGTCGTCCAGTCCACCCGATCGACGTGGCGGTGGAGATATCCAGCCAGCAACAGGGACGGCCCACCGAGCACGACCGCGATCAGCGCCTGCGACGGTGAAGCGGTCACACCCCATCGAACCAGCCACTGGCTTTCGATCGCGAGTTCCGTCACCGGGGCGTTTGCCGCCCCTACGTGTCGCGCGAGAGAGACATCCATTCCGTGGTCTGTCTACGATCATGCCACAGCGATTGTTAGCGTTGCGTCGAAATTCTCCGGGTTGATAACGGCTCTGTTCTACTAGACGCGGGAGTACGAGGCATCGACTCGGTGATGCCGACGCGGACGAAACCGACCGGATCGCGCTCTTCTCCCCGGTCTCCGGTGTGAAAGGGTTCTACGACGCCCAAACGAGTTATCGTCGACGTCCGTCTCGCGCTCCAGAAATCGTCAGAGCGTTTCGAGGAACGCCCGGAGTTCCTCGGTCGCACGCTCCCGTTCGTCCCAGAAGACGCAGTGTCCGGCGTCGTCCACGTGCGCGATCCGTCCGTCCGGGAGCAGGGCGGCTATCTCCCGTTCCCGCTCGCGTTCCGCCTCGTCCGCGTCGGCTTTCAAGAGTAGCGTCGGCGCGTCGATGTCGCCGTACGTCTCGGTGGGGTCGACGAACTCGGCCCCGGAGACCCGGGCGATCTCGGGTCGGAGCCGGTGCCTGGCTTCGGCGACCCGGCGCGCGAGGTCGGGCTGTCCGCGCTCGGCGAGGTCCCGAAACATCGTGTCGGCTTCGAGGAGTTCCTCGACGCTGTGGTCCTGCCACCACGCGATCTGCTCCTCGATATCATCGCCGCGATCCTCCTCGACATCGTCGCCCGGGTCTTCCTCGATCAGGTCGTCGTCGACCCCGTCGAGTATCCAGACGGGATCTTCGAGGACGACGGCCCGCGGCCGATCCGGTCGGCGGGCCGCGGCCGCCGTCACCGTGTCGGCGCCCATGGAGTGGCCGAACAGGATCGGGTCTTCGAGCGCGAGCGCGTCGAGCAGTCCGAGCAGGTCCGACGCCCGCTCTGGCGGACCGTACTCCCCCTCGGGGGCGTCGGAACGGCCGTGGCCGCGGGCGTCGTACAGCACGACGTCGAAGTCGTCCGCGAGTTCGCGGGCGAGGTCGAGCCGACAGTAGCCGTCGTCGGTGAAGCCGTGGGAGACGACGACCGGCGGACCCGACCCGCCGGTGCGGCAGTAGTGCAACTCGATGCCGTTCGCCTCGACGAAGCCGCGCTCCCACTGTTCCGGGACCTGTGTCTGTTGACTCATCTGTCAGGAACTCGCGATCGATAGGCAAAAAATCATGCGAGATCGTTCGGCCGCGTGGAGACAGGGGCCGGGGACGCGTCGTCCACAGTCCCGGTGGTTTACGACTCGTAGACGAAGCGTTCGACCACCGCGTCCGCCTCGCAGGTGGTCCCGTTCCCGGTCGCGTAGGGGCCGAAGAAGACGCCGGTGAACCCGGTGGCCACCTCCGTCGAGAGGTAGCGAGTCGCCGCCGAGGCGAGCTCCTCGCCGTCGACGCAAAAGCGGTAGTCGTCGGTGTCGGCCACGACGGCCAGGTCGGCCGATGCCCCGACCGAAGTGCGTCCGACTACGTCCGTCGCATCGCCGATACGGAGGCGGACGACGGCTTCCCGCCAGCCGTCCTGACGGGTCACGCCGAGTTGATAGTGGTGCCGTTCGTTGGCGACCACCGCGAGACCGGCCTCGTCGCCGTCGGCCGGGTCGAACGACAGCGACAGCTCGGCCCGGCAGTCGAAGGCAGTCTGGCGCCGGCCGACGAAGGTGGCCCCGGGCTCGTCGAGCGTCTCCGGACCGCCGCGGAGGGCGAGCCCGTCCGGACCCGTCCGATAGCGGTCGCGGTCGGGGTTGCGACGGAACTGCCACTCGACGCCCAGCCCGTCCGCGAAGTCGGTCTCGGTGTGTTCGACCGGGTTCGTCTCCGTCCGGCCCTCGCCGGGGAGCGGTCCGCTCATCTCGGCCCGGATCGGCTCCCCGTCGTTGACCACCGGCCAGCCGTCCTCCCACGTGACGGGAGCGAGGAACGTCTCGCGACCGAGATGGTGGTACCGCGGCCACGGGCCGCGCTGGCGGATGCCGAGACAGACGAGCCACCACTCCCCGTCTCCGTCCTGTACGAGGTCGGCGTGGCCGACTGCACGGATGTCAGCCCGCGGGCGACCCCAGTGCGTGAGCACGGGGTTGGCCGGACACCCCTCGTACGGACCGGTCGGGTCGTCGGCGCGTGCCGCGACGACCATGTGCCCCGCGTGAGTCCCCCCTTCGGCGAGAAGCAAGTGGTACGTCCCGTCCCGTTCGAAGATGTGTGGTGCTTCGACGTGGGGATCGCGAAAGCCCGTCCATATCGTCCGCGGTTCGCCGAGGTCGCCGGTCTCGACGTCGAGTTCGGCCTGTCGGATCGGGTTCTCGGTGTCCTCCTCGTGGTACGTGAAATAGCAGGTGTCGCCGTCGAAGAACAGATCGGGGTCGAACCCCGGCGCGTCCACCCACGTCGGGTCGGACCACTCTCCGGTCGGGTCGTCGGCGGTGACGAGCAAGTGGCCGTCGCCACTGACGTTCGTCGTGACGAGGTAGAAGGTCCCGTCGTGGTGCCGGAGCGTCGGTGCGAAGATGCCGCCGGACGGACCGACATCCCGGAGCGCGAGCTGGGAATCCCGGGTGAGTGCGTGACCGATGGGCTCCCAGTCGACGAGGTTCTCGCTTCGATAGAGCGGGACTCCGGGAAAGTACTCGAACGAACTGGTCGCGAGGTAAAAGGTGTCGTCGGCCCGGCAGACCGTGGGATCGGGATGAAATCCCGGCAGTATCGGGTTCTCGTACCGCATGGATATCGTTTCTCGAAAAATGGTATTCATTCTGTCGATTCAGCCGACGCGTCGCCGTTCCCTGGCGTACACGCGTCGACTCGTCGCGACGGCACCACAGGGCCGACGGCTTAAGTGCCGTCCGCCGCTCGGTACGGCCATGAGTGACCTGCTGGACCGCGCTCGCGAAGCGCGCGGGAACGCCTACGCCCCCTACTCGGAGTACGCCGTCGGCGCGGCGCTGCGGACCGCCGACGGGACCGTGTATACGGGCTGTAACATCGAGAACGCCAACTACAGCAACAGCCTCCACGCCGAGGAGGTCGCGCTCGGGTCGGCCGTCCGCGACGGCCACCGGGAGTTCGACCGGCTGGCCATCTCCTCCGCGGCGGAGGACGGCGTCACTCCTTGCGGGATGTGTCGCCAGTCGCTCGCGGAGTTCTGTCCGGAGTCGTTCGTCGTCGTCTGCGAGGGCGAAGACGGCCCCGTCGAGTACGAACTCGGCGAGTTGCTGCCCGAGGCGATCTCCCGGGAGATGGTCACCGATGAGTGAGGACACTCCTGCCAGCGAGGACCCGAACGACGGCGAGCAGTACCACCTCGAAGTCTCGCCCGGCGACGTGGCCGACAGCGTCCTCCTGCCGGGCAACCCCGAGCGCGTCGAGAAGATCACCGACGGCTGGGACGCCCACGAACTCGTGGCCGAACACCGCGAGTACCGCACGGCGACCGGGAGCTACGACGACACGCCCATCTCGGTCACGTCGACGGGGATCGGCTCGCCCTCGGCGGCCATCGCCGTCGAGGAACTCGCCCGCGTCGGCGTCGACACGCTCCTCCGGGTGGGCTCCTGCGGCGCGATCCGCGAGGAGGCGTCCGTCGGCGACCTGGTCATCACCGCCGGTGCCGTCCGCCAGGAGGGGACCAGCGACGAGTACGTCCGCGAGGACTACCCCGCGAGCGCGGACGACCGCGTCGTGGGTGCGCTCGTCACCGCGGCCGAGCGGCTGGGCTACGACTACCACGTCGGGCTCACGGCCAGCACCGATAGCTTCTACGCCGGACAGGGCCGCCCCGGATTCGGCGGGTTCGAGGCCGCGGGGAGCGACGAACTCGTCGAGAACCTCCGCGAGGCGAACGTGCTCAACTTCGAGATGGAGGCCGCGGCGATTCTGACGCTCGCCAACCTCTACGGACTCCGGGCGGGCGCGGTCTGCACCGTCTACGCCAACCGGGTGACCGGTGAGTTCCGCACCGAGGGCGAGCGCAAGGCCGCGAAGGTGGCGAGCGAGGCCGTCTCGATCCTCGCCGAGATGGACGACGCCGCCGACGCGGCGGGCGTCGACCGGTGGCACCCAGGGCTCGGACTGGGGGAGTGACTGGCCGGGTCCTCACTCCGGACGCCCGCTGTCCTCGACGGCGACCTGTTCACTGGCCCTCCCGGCGGCCGCGCCCCCCGGGTCGGGACCCGGGCCGGTCACCTACCTCGAACCCGGCCAGCAGCGACCGCAGCCGCTCGGCGCGGCGGGCCTCCTCGACGGTCGCCGTCGTCTGGGCCTGCGTCTCCTCGACGAGTTCCTCGATCTCCGTCGCCGATGGGGTCGCCGATCTCGGCCATCCGGTCGTCGAGCGCCTCGACGCGGTCGGCCGTCGAGCCGATCGCCGCGCGGCTCTCCTGCGTGTTCTCGATCGCCGTCCGCGCGGTCTCGGCACCATCGTCGGCGATCTCGGCCGTCTCCCGGGAGGTCTCTGCGACCGTCTGCGCGGAGGCCGCCACCTCCTCGACCGTCGCCGACAGGTCGCTCATCTCCGCCGACACCGCGTCGAGCTGCTCGGACTGCTCGCCCGCGCCCTCGGAGATCGCCTCGATCGACTCGCGCACCGCCTCGCTGGCCGCTTCGACCGCCGCGGCCCCGTCGTCGGCCTCGGCGCTCGCCTCGCCGACCTCCGCGGCGAAGCCCTGGACTCCGCCATCGCCGACTCCGTCTCCGCGTTCATCTCGCTGAACGCCTCGGCGATCCGCGTCATCGCCTCGCTCTCGCTCTCGGCGTCCAGCCGGACGTGCAGGGCGCCGTCCGCGGCCCGCGACATCGCCGCGCTGTAGTCGTCGGCCTTCGCTTCGAGGTGGTCGTTCAGCCGGTCGACCTCCCGCCGGCGCTCCTCGGCCCGTTCCTGGGCCGCCTCGGCCTCGGCGTTCGCCCGTTCGATCTCCGCCCGCTTTCCTCCAGGTCGGTGACCTGCTCGCGCTTCTGCTCGGCCTCGCGGGGCCGCTCGGTCGCTTCCTCGCGGAGCCGCTCGGTCGAGTACCAGTGCGACATCGGCGCGGCGGGCAGCGCAAGCACGAACACCCCGTGGATCAGCCCCCAGGCCCACGGGTTGGCGATCGCGGCCTCGTGGTTGTACACTCTGCTGGGGTTTATCATCCCGAAGACGCCGTGGGTGAGCACCACCTTCCCGACCCCCAGCGCGAACGGGACCCAGTCCTCGTAGACCGCGACGACCGCCATCGCGACGAAGAAGTGGAAGTGCGCCTCGATGAAACCGCCGGAGAACTGGACGAGGACGATCGACGCCGTCAGCAGGCTGACCGTACCGAGCGCGGTACGGGCGCGTCGGGGTCGTCGTGAGAGGCTTGCCGCGGCGATCAGCCCGACCAGAACGCGAGTTCGAGCAGGACTGTCGACAACGGGATGACGGGTATCGTCGCCCCCGAGAACGTCGTCTCGGGCCCCTCGAAGGCCCCCAGCAGAAAGAGAACGGGGGCGTGCGCGAGGACCACGAGGAGGATGTTGCGGTGGCGCCGCCGCTACGCCTCGTCGGGGATCGTGTCCCCGCTCGGGATGTACTCGACGAAGGTTCGGAGACTGGACCGCAGCCCCCCGGTCGCTGCGGCCGGTTCGGTGGCTCCCTCGGCTGGCATACAAGCTCGGAGGACTAGCTCGAGGAACGCACACTGGCCCGAGAATCAGCCGCTGAAACGCCCGATTCGGCCGGCTGCGGCCGGGTGGTCGCAGATCGCCCGTCCGGAGTCAGGCAGTCGCGGCTCGCTTCAGGATCTGCGGCGTGACGACCAGGTCGAGGACGGCCACCGCGTACGCGATCAGCTGCGCAGTTCCGTCGAGGAAGAGGTACGCGACGACAGCGATCGCCAGCGCGCCGGAGGCACCGATACCGTACCTGATAGCGGGGTTCGCCAGGGGGTTCTGCTGCGACATCGGACTGGGGATGAACCGGTCGGCACAAACCCGTTGTGATTGACGTTTTCTGCCCGGGCTGTAAACCTGGTGAGACCGTCGGGATGCCGACGACCGTCGGCGACGTATCCGGCGGGGTAGACCCACGGAATTACATGTCGGGCCAGGCGTCGATGGCGTTGCCGATCGAGGACACGTCGGCGATCCAGCGGGCGGCGATGCCCTTCTTGAGGATCTCGGCGGGTTTGCCGCCGAAGGTGGAGATAGGGAGGAACTTCACGTCGTGGGCGACGGCCTCGTCGCCGACGGAGACGACGGTGCCCTTGTCGTCGTAGGTCCACTCGGTCAGGGGCTGGCCCTTGACGCGGCGGGCGAGGTTCTCGCCGGCGACCTCGGCGGCCTGCCAGGCGGCCTGGGCGGTCGGCGGCGCGGGGTCGTCGCCGGGCTGGTCGACCAGGGCGGCGTCGCCGATGGCGAACACGCGGTCGTCGTCGGTCTCGAAGGTCGTGTCGGCGAAGATGCGGTTGGAGCGGTCGTCCTTGTCGACGTTCGCGTCGGCGACCGCCTCGCGGCCGGTGATGCCGCCGGTCCAGACCAGCACGTCGTAGTCCATCTCCTGATCGTCGCCGATGTAGACGGTGTCCTCGTCGACCTCGCCGATGAACTCGCCGGTGTGGATGTTCACGTCCGCCGCTTCGAGGCGCTTGCGGAGCGCGCCCTGGAGTTCGGGGTCGCTGTTGGGGAGCACGCGGTCGAGCCCCTCGACGAGTTCGATGTCGACGTTGGCGCCGTAGTCGTCGCGGTACTCGGCGATCTCGCCGGCGGTCTGGATGCCCGAGAGGCCGGCACCGCCGACGACGACCGTCGCGGGGTCGTCGCGGGTCGCCTCGGCCGCCGCCTCCGAGACGGCGTCGTGGATCGAGAGGGCGTCGTCGAGGCTCTTGAGCGTGTGGGCGTACTCTTTCAGGCCCTCGATGCCGAAGAAGGCGGTGCGCGAGCCGATCCCGACCAGCAGATAGTCGTAGGACACGTCGTCGCCGTCCGCGAGTTCGACGACCCGGTCGTCGGTGTCGACGCCCTCGACCGTGGCCTGGCGGAACGTCGTCGACGGCGACTTGACCTCCTCGACCGGGATGGTGACCTTCTCGCGGACGCTCGGGTCGCGGATACAGCGGTGGGACTCGTGGAGCACGAGGTGGTAGTCCACGTCGGATATCCAGGTGACGTTGGCCCGACCGTCGAGATGGGATTCGAGGCTCTTGACCGCACCCGCGCCCGCGTAACCGGACCCGAGCACGACGACGTTGTCGCTCATGCGAGCGACTCGGGAGGCGGGCGATACAAACCCTACGAATCCGTCGCGAGAATCGGGCGCTCCGACGGCCGTCTGTCACGAAAATACAGGACCGACGGTGCCGATCGAGTCAGCCGAGACGAACGACGGGCGGCTCGGGGCCGCCCGGATCGGAGTCCGGGAACGTGGAGTCCGGGAACGTGGAGTCCGGGAGCACGGAGCCGGTGGGATCGAGAGAGCGAAGCGAGTGGACCGGTCGACGGGGCGGCCGCCCGGTCAGTGCTCGGGTTCGCCGGCCGGCGCGCGCATGTCGTCGATGGTGAGGATGAGCTTGTTGTTGGTGTCGTCCTTGCCTTCGAGGGTGCCGATGATCTGGAGCTTCGAGAGCGGCGTCGGACCGACGGTGATGGTGTCGCCCTCGTGGAAGTCGGCGATCGACCCCTGGAGCTTGATCTCGGCGCGGCACTCCTCGGGGTGGTGGACGCTGGTGAGGTCGATCTCCTCGACGTTGGCGTCCTCGATGTCCGAGCCGTTGTGGGCCAGCGGCACGTCGGCGGCCTGGTCCATGTCCTGGATCTGGAGGGCGTCGTAGGCGGTGGCCGTCGGCTTGTACCCGCCCTTCGGGCCGGGGACGCCCTCGACCAGCTGGAGGGCCTTGAGACTCTGCATCTGGTTGCGGATCGTCCCGGGGTTGCGGTCGACCTTCTCTGCGATGTCCTCCCCTTTCACCGCGCTCTCGGACTCCCGGTAGAGATTGACCAGCTCCTGCAGGATGTTTTTCTGGCTGGGCGTCAACTCGATTGATGACATACCCGCGTTTTGGTCATAGATTTTATTAAAGCCGGCGGTGACCGACCGCGACCGCGGCAAGATTCACCGGCCGCCGGCCCGAGCCCGCGGCAGTCAGTCCCTCACACGGTCGATCCGCTCGCGGTCCGACGATAATGGGACGATTTATTGCGCTCGGAGTGACATCTCGATCCATGAACGGCAAGCGGGTACTCGTCACGGGTGGCGCGGGGTTCATCGGGTCGAATCTGGCGAACCACCTCGCCGAAGAGAACGACGTGATCGCGCTGGACGACTGCTACCTGGGCACGCCCGACAATCTCGACGAGTCGGTCGAGTTCGTCGAGGGGTCGGTGCTGGACGACGACCTGCCGACGGACGTGGACGTGGTCTTCCACATCGCGGCGCTGTCGTCGTACGCGATGCACGAGGACGACCCCACCCGGGGCGCGCGGGTCAACGTCGAGGGGTTCGTCAACACGGTCGACCAGGCTCGCCAGGACGGCTGTGATACGGTCGTCTACGCCTCCACGTCGTCGATCTACGGCGACCGCACGGAACCCTCCCCGGAGGACATGCCCGTCACCGTGAACACGGGCTACGAAGCCTCGAAGCTCGCCCGCGAGAAGTACGCCGAGTACTTCGCCAACCACTACGACATGTCCATGGCCGGCATGCGCTTCTTCTCGGTCTATCAGGGGATGGAAGACGGCGCCGAACAACACAAGGGCGAGTACGCCAACCTCATCGCGCAGTTCGCCGACGACATCGCCAACGGCCGCAACCCCGAGATCTGGGGCGACGGCTCCCAGACGCGGGATTTCACCCACGTCGACGACATCGTCCGCGGGCTCGAACTCGCCGCCGACCACGAACTGTCCGGCGTCTACAACCTCGGCACCGGCGAGCAGTACAGCTTCGACACGCTCGTCGACCGCATCAACGCGGAACTCGGCACCGACGTGGAACCGGTCTACGAGGACAACCCCATCCCCGAGGACGTCTACGTCCACGACACGATGGCCGACGCCACCAAGATGCGCGAGGCCACCGGCTGGGAACCCGAGATATCCTTCGAAGAGGGCGTTCGACGCGTCTGTAGCCAGTACCGGTAACCCTTAGCTTAATCCGGTCGCGAGCGAACGGGGGGGTATGTCGGTCCGTGACTCGCTCCGGCGCGGTCGTCGGTTCCTCCTGGGAGACTACCAGTCACAGGTCGCCGCGGGGGCGGCGACGACGGTGGCGCTGTTCCTTCTCGGCGCCGTTGTGGTCTGGCCCGCACGCTCGGTCGGGATCACCGGCGTGATCGCCTCGGCGGTCGGCGGGACGGTGACCGGCGTCGCGCTGGGGCGCAACTGGTTGAGGGGGGCCGCAGTCGGGGCCCGCGCGGTCGTCGTGGGCTTCGCGGTGCTGGGCGTCGTCGTCCCCGTCGGGCTGTTCCTCTCGTTGCGCGCCCAGACCGGCCAGCACTTCTTCTACGTCTCGCCGCTCCTCGGCGGCGTCCTGCTGCTGGTCTCGCCGGTCTGCGCGCTGGTCGGCGGCGTCGCCGGCGCCCTCGGGGCGCAGGTTCGCCGCGCCGTCGTCCCGAGCGAGTACAACCCGCCGGTCTACTGACCCGGGGGCGGTGGCCGCGAACGCCGGTCGGGGCGCCGGATCCACACGGTTTAGGACGACTCCCGTGTAATCGGGGGTATGGACCGACCGGTACACGTCCTCGGCGTCCCGATGGACCTGGGCGCAGACAGGCGCGGCGTCGACATGGGGCCGTCGGCCATCCGCTACGCCGGACTGGCCGACGAACTGGCGTCGCTGGGGATCGACTGCGACGACGGCGGGAACGTCCCGGTCCCCAGCCCGGAACGGACCGAAGCGGACGCCGGCCGCTCCCCTGACGGTCGGACGAAGTACCTCGCCGCCACCGAGCAGGTGTGTCGGGACCTCGCCGACGAGGTGGCCGCGGCCGTCGGAGACGGCCACATCCCGCTCGTCCTCGGCGGCGACCACTCCATCGCCATCGGGACCGTCGGCGGCGTCGCCCGCGACCGGGACCTGGGGATCGTCTGGTTCGACGCCCACGGGGACTTCAACACGCCCACTACGTCGCCCTCGGGCAACGTCCACGGGATGTCCGTCGCCGCGATTCTCGGCCGCGGCGCGTTCGCCGACAGCGACTGGGCGGCGGCCCCCACGGTCGACCCCGAGAACGTCGCGATGGTCGGACTCCGCGATCTCGACGGCGAGGAACGGGAGGCCCTGCGGAAGAGCGACGTGACCGCGTTCTCGATGACCGACGTCGACCAGCGCGGACTGCCCGAGGTAACCCGCGAGGCCGTCGAGGTCGCGGCCGACGGGGTCGACGGCGTCCACGTCAGCCTCGACATGGACTTCCTCGACCCGACAGAGGCCCCCGGCGTCGGCACGCCCGTCCGCGGCGGGGCCTCCTACCGCGAGGGCCACACCGCGATGGAGGTCGTCTCCCGGACGACCGGCTCCGACCTCGCCTCGCTGGAGATCGTCGAAGTCAACCCCATCCTCGACGACCACAACAGGACCGCCGAGCTCGCCGTCGAACTCGCCGTGAGCGCGCTCGGAAAACGGATTCTCTGACTCTCGCCGTCACTCCCGCCGCGACATCGCGACCGCGCCGAACAGGACGACGGCCGCGACGACCGCGGTCACTCCGAACCCGGGACCGAACCCGTCGGTCGCGCCGTCGGTGACCGTCGCGGTCCCGTTCGCGGCCGTGCCGTTCGGCCCGGCGGTCCCGTTCGCGGCGGTCGGGACGCGGGTCCCGTTCGGGGCGGTCGTCCCCGCGGGCGTCGCCGTCGGGGTGTCCGTCCCGCGCAGCGTCGGCGGCGGCAGTTCCGTCGTCGTGACCGCCCGGTCCGTCGGCGTCGCGGTCGGCGTCGGCGACGGGGTGGCGGTCGCCGTCGGCTCGTCGGTCGGGGTCGCCGTCGGGACCGGCGTCCCCGTGATCTCGTCGGCCGGCGGGAGCGTCACCCCGAGGTACTGCGGATTTCTCGGCGGTTTCGACCCGCCGTCGAGCAGCACCCTGCCCACGCCGTAGACCGGGTCGCCGCCGATCCGGTAGGGGCTGTCGTCGGCCGGGTAGTCGAAGCGGCCGTCGCCGTCGTCGTCACGGTGGGCCACGAGGACGACGTTCTCACTGCGGGTCAGCGGGCGGTCGAGCGACACTGTGGGGTCGTGGACCCCCGACTGGAGGTACCCCGAGCGACCGATCAGGTCCTCCCGGGTCACCTGTTCGTTCGGCGGCACGCGGTAGGCCGCCAGGAACCCGCCGTCTTCGAGCGCGACGCGGACGTTCCCGACCCGGTCGGCCTCGCTCGAACTCGCCGAGGCGTACTCTTCGAAGAGGACGGCCGTCGCCTCGGCCGACCCCGTCGTCAGCAGCGTCTCCGAGCCGTCGATCTGGGCGATGGAGGCGGTGTACCGCGCGTCGTCGCGCGCGTCGCTCAGGTCGATGTCGACGCCGAAGCTCCCGTCGTCGTCGACGGTCGTCCGCGCGCTCGTCCTGTAGTCGCGGTCGAGCCCCGTGACGTTGACCGTCAGGTTCGTCCCTGGCGCGAGGTTCGTCTCGCCGGCGACCCGCTGGCCGGGTTCGGCCGCCCGGACGAGGATCCCGCTGTCGGCGTCGTAGCTGTACTCGCGGGCCGCGACCGTGTAGTCGACCGCCGTCGTCGTGTCAGACTCGGCGATGTGACTGCCTCCGGTGAACGTGTAGGTCGCCCGGCCGGGCCCGCGGAACCCGCGGTCGAGGCCCTCGCGGACCGCCACGCGCCGCAGGTCGGCGGTCACGTACAGCGTCTCGCTGTCCGGGTCGGGGATCACCCGGGCGGTCCCGTCCGTCACGCTCCCGCGGACGTCGACGGCCGACTCGCAGTCGCCCGACGAGGTGATCGACAGGTCGAACGGACCGTCCTCACCCGTCGCGGCGAGGAAGTTCGCCTCGCTGGTCGCGCCGCCCTGGGCGGCCATGAGCCCGTAGACCCCGCTCGCGTTCAGCCGGTAGACCATCGTGTCGCCGAGCGCGGCCGCCGGCCCGTCGTCGGTCATCGGCGGCTCGGTGACCAGCCCGGACTCGCGGGCCGCGACGAGGTCCCCGTCGGTGTCCAGTTCGCCGAAGCGGTCGCCCGGCGCCCGCAGGAGCGTCGTGTCGCCGACCGCGGGGTCGTCGATGGTCAACCGCTGCGTGGTCGTCCCCGACCGCGTCTCGACGGTCACGTCGTAGGCGCCGACCGGCATCGGCGCGCCGGTGACCGACTCCCTGTCCTCGACGGCCACGCGGTCGTTGTCGCCGGCGGTGTACGCGAGGCCGGCTACCGCCGTCTCGTTGCCCGCGAGGTATGTGTTGACGTACAGCTCCGCCGGCTTGCGCCCGTCGTTGTTCGCGAACGTCAGCGAGACGTTGAACTCGCCGCCGACCGACTCGATGCGGACGGTCCCGGTCTCGCCGCGCGTGATCCCCGTCTCGATGGCCGCGATGTCGCCCCGGGCCACGTCCATCCTGGGCGCGTCCGGGTAGCTCGCCAGCGAGTGGCCGCTCGCCGCCGACGCGGTCGAAGCGCCACCGGGACCGCTATCCCCGCCGTCGCCACCGGCGGACGCCGCCGGCCCGATAGTCCCGCCGCTAACGACCGGACACTGCGTTCCGCCACCGCCCGCGTTCGCCGGCGCCGCGGGCTGTGTCGCCGGTCCGGCGGCCGCGAACGCCGGTATCGCCGCGGTCCCGGCGACCGCCACCGCCAGGACGAACAGTACTCCGAGCGTCGAACCGCCGCGTCTCTCGAACATCGTGATCGTGAGCTCCCCCGTCGCTGTCCGGGAGTCCGCCCGACTCCGGCAAAGTTCTTGTGCCCCTCCACGGGTGAGCGCGCCGCTCGACGGCGAGAACGGCGAAAACGGGATGTGTCGACAGAACCGCTCTACTCGGCGTCCTCGGCGTCGACCTCGTCGACGGACTCGGGGACCACGTCGACGCTGGCGACGCTGTCGCCCTCCTCGAGTTTCATGACGACGACGCCCTTGGTGTTGCGGCCGACCTCGCTCACGTCGCCCGCGCGGATGCGCATGATCTGGCCGCGCTCGCTCATGATCATCAGGTGGTCGTCGGCGCTGACGGCCTTGACCGTGCTGACGGGGCCGTTGCGCTCGTCGGTCTTGATGTCGATGAGCCCCTTGCCGTAGCGGGACTGGCGGCGGTACTCCGAGAGGGGAGTGCGCTTGCCGTAGCCGTTGCGGGTGACCGTCAGCAGACACCGGTCGTCCTCCTCGTCGGTCGCGACCATGCCGGCGACGCGGTCGTCGCCCTGGAGGTCGATCCCGCCGACGCCGCGGGCGTTGCGGCCCATCTCGCGGGCCTCGCTCTCGTCGAAGCGGATGGTCATGCCCTGCTCGGTGGCGATGACGAGATCTTTCGTCCGGTCGGTCACCTCCACGTCGACGAGTTCGTCGCCCGCCTCGAGGTCGGCGGCGATGATCCCCGTCGAGAGGATGTTCTCGAACTCCTCGGCGTTGGTCCGCTTGACGTAGCCGTTGCGAGTGACCATCGCGATAGACTCCTCGGGCTCGAAGTCGTCCGTGTTGACGACGGCGGTGATCTCCTCGCCGTCGTCCAGGTCGATGAGGTTCACGGCCGATTTGCCCCTCGCTGTCCGGCTCATCTCCGGGATCTCGTAGGTCTTGAGCTTGTAGACCTGCCCCTGGTTCGTGAACGAAAGGAGGTAGTCGTGGGTGTTGGCACGGAACACCTTCGAGACGCGGTCGCCCTCCTTGGGGTCGGCGCCGATGATGCCCTTGCCGCCGCGGCCCTGCGGGTCGAAGCGGTCGACGGGCATCCGCTTGATGTAGTCGTCCTCCGTGATGACGACGACCACGTCCTCCTCGGGGATGAGGTCCTCGTTGGTGATCTCGTCGCTCTCGACGAAGTCCGTCCGGCGCTCGTCGTCGTACTCGGCTTTCATCGCCTCCAGCTCCTCCTTGATGACCGCGAGGAGTTCGGACTCGTCGTTCAGAATCGTCTCCAGGCGCTCGATCTCCGCCTGCAGGTCCTCGTACTCGCTCTCGATCTCGGCGGCCTCCATCGAGGTGAGCGAGCCGAGCTGCATCCGGACGATGTGGTCGGCCTGGTCGCCCGAGAAGTCGAAGGCCGTCTGCTCGTCGAGGTGCTCGAACTCCGCGTCCAGTTCGCCGAGGTCGACCTCGCCCCGCAGCGCGGCCTTGGCCTGGTCGCGGTCCTCGGAGTTGCGGATGAGGTCGACGACCGCGTCGACCTGCTCCAGGGCCTTCAGCCGGCCCTCGAGGATATGCGCGCGGTCCTCGGCCTCCGCGAGTTCGTACTCCGAGCGCCGGCGGACGACGCTCTTGCGGTGGTCGAGGTACTCCTCCAGGGTCTCCTTGAGTGTGAGCACCTGGGGCTGGCCGTCGACCAGCGCGAGGTTGATGACGCCGAAGGTCGACTCGAAGTGGTGTTTCTTCAGCTGGTTCTCGACCACGTCGATGTTGGCGCCCCGCTTGAGTTCGATGACGACGCGGACGCCGTTGCGGTCCGACTCGTCGCGCAGGTCCGAGACGCCCTCGATCTTCCCCTCGTTGACGTCCTCGGCGATGCGCTCGACCATCCGCGCCTTGTTCTCCTGGAAGGGGATCTCCGTGAGGACGATCTTCCCGTCCTCCCGGTCGAGCTCGTACTTGGCGCGGACGGTAACTCGCCCGCGGCCGGTGGTGTAGGCGGAGTGGACGGCCTCGCGGCCGACGATGGTGCCGCCGGTCGGGAAGTCCGGGCCCTTGATCGGGCCGGCGGTGCCGTTGCCGCGGCCGTCGCGGGTGTCGACCAGGTCCTCCACGTCGCAGTCGGGGTTGTCGATGAGATGGACGACGGCGTCGACGACCTCGCCGAAGTTGTGCGGCGGGATGTTCGTCGACATGCCGACCGCGATGCCGGACGAGCCGTTGATCAGCAGGTTCGGCACCTTCGCGGGCAGGACCTCCGGCTCGGTCAGCCGGTCGTCGTAGTTGGACTGGAAGTCGACGGTGTCCTTCTCGATGTCCGCGAGCATCTCCTCGGCGATGGGGGCCATCCGGGCCTCCGTGTAGCGCATGGCCGCCGGCGGGTCGCCGTCCATCGAGCCGAAGTTCCCCTGGCCGTCCACGAGGGGATAGCGCATCGAGAAGTCCTGGGCCATCCGGACGAGCGTGTCGTAGATGGCGGAGTCGCCGTGGGGGTGGTAGTCACCCATCGTCTCGCCGACGATCGACGAGGACTTGCGGTGGGACGTGTTGCTCGTTACACCCATCTCGTGCATCGCGTAGAGGATGCGCCGGTGGACGGGCTTGAGCCCGTCGCGCACGTCCGGCAGCGCCCGGCCCGCGATGACGCTCATCGCGTAGTCGATGTAGCTCTGCTCCATCTCGTTCTCGACGCGGACGCGGTCGACCTCCGCGGCCGGCGTCGCGTCGGAGTCGGGTACGTCGGAACTCATCGTGTCACCTCCCGTCGGTCGGCGTCGGCCGCCGCTCGGTCGCGCCGGGTCATATGTCCACCCACTCCGCCTCGGGCGCGTGGTCCTTGATGAACTGCTTGCGGGGTTCGACGGCGTCGCCCATGAGGACGGAGAACATCTTGTCGGCGGCGGCGGCGTCCTCGATGGTGATCTGTTTGAGGATCCGCTGGTCGGGGTCCATGGTGGTGTCCCACAGCTGCTGGGGGTTCATCTCGCCCAGGCCCTTGAACCGCTGGACCTGGCTGGGGTTGCCGTCGCACTTCTCGGCGACGATCCGGTCGCGTTCCTCGTCGCTCATCGCGTCGTAGGTCTCGCCGTTGTACCGGATGCGGTACAGCGGCGGCTGGGCCGCGTAGATGTAGCCCGCCTCCAGCAGCGGCCGCATGTGGCGGTAGAAGAACGTGAGCAGTAGCGTCCGGATGTGCGCGCCGTCGACGTCCGCGTCGGTCATCAGGATGATCTTCTCGTAGCGGGCATCGTCGATGTCGAACTCGTCGCCGATGCCGGTGCCGATGGCGGTGATCATCGCGCGGATCTCGTTGTTCTCGAGGATGCGGTCCAGCCGGTGTTTCTCGACGTTCAGAATTTTCCCGCGGATGGGGAGGATGGCCTGGAACTCGGGGTTGCGGCCCTGTTTCGCGGAGCCGCCGGCCGAGTCACCCTCGGTGATGAACAGCTCGGCCTCCTCCGGGTCGCGTGTCTGGCAGTCCGAGAGCTTCCCCGGCAGCGCCGTCGAGTCCAGCGCGGACTTCCGGCGGGTCAGCTCCTTGGCCTTCTTGGCGGCCTTCCGAGCTTTCGCGGCCTCGACGGCCTTCTGGACGATGACCTCGGCCGTGTCGGGGTTCTCCTCGAAGTAGGTGCCCAGCCCCTCGTGGATGGCCGACTCGACGATGCCGCGGACCTCGCTGTTGCCGAGCTTCGTCTTGGTCTGGCCCTCGAACTGCGGGTCGGGGTGTTTGACGGAGATGACGGCGGTGAGCCCCTCGCGGATGTCCTCGCCCTTGAGGGTGCCGTCGATCTCGCCGAGCAGACTGTTGTCCTCGGCGTAGTCGTTGACGATGCGGGTCAGCGCGGTCTTGAAGCCGGTGAGGTGGGTGCCGCCCTCGCGGGTGTTGATGTTGTTGGCGAAGGCGTGGATCGACCCCTGGAGTTCGCTGGTGCCCTGCATCGCCACTTCGACGTGGATGTCCTGCTCTTCGTCCTCGAAGTAGACGACCTCCTCGTGGAGGGGCTCTTTCGTCTCGTTGAGGTACTCGACGAACTCCTTGATGCCGCCCTCGTAGCGGAAGGTGTCCTCCGTCCCGTCCCGTTCGTCGGTCAGCGTGATCTCGACGCCGGAGTTGAGGAAGGCGAGCTCGCGCAGCCGCGACTCCAGCGTCGAGTAGTCGTACTCCGTGGCCTCGAAGATGCCGGTGTCGGGCCAGAAGCGGATCTCCGTCCCGGTCCCCTCGTCGTCGTCCATGTCGCGGACGCGTTCGAGCCCGTCCTGGGGGGCGCCCTGCTCGAAGGACTCGCGGTAGACGGCGCCGTCGCGCTTGACCTCGACCTCCAGCCGTTCGGAGAGGGCGTTGACGACGGAGACGCCGACGCCGTGCAGGCCGCCGGAGACCTGGTAGGACTTGTTGTCGAACTTGCCGCCGGCGTGGAGGACGGTCATCACCACCTCGACGGCGGGCTTGTCGTACTTCTCGTGGGTGTCGACCGGGATCCCCCGGCCGTCGTCGGCGACGGAGACCGACCCGTCGTCGTGGATGGTGACCGAGATGCTGTCGCAGTATCCCGCCAGCGCCTCGTCGATAGAGTTGTCCACGACCTCGTAGACCAGGTGGTGCAACCCCCTGTCGTCGGTGGACCCGATGTACATCGCCGGGCGTTTGCGCACGGCCTCCAGCCCCTCCAGGGCCTGGATCTGCTGTGCGCCGTACTCTTCAGACTCCCGTGACATAGAACTGTGTCCCGATAGTACACCGGCTCCCTTAAAGCTCTCGCACGCGCGCTCGCGCGTATATCGCCGCAGTCGGCTCTACTATGGTCGCCCCCATGCCACTCGGACCACCCGGGCCGACACCCCATCGCCGGGGTCGAACCCCCGGGGGTTGCCCCGCCGCGTTTCACTTTCACCCCGCTGGCGAACGCCTTTTAAGCCGTCCGGCAGTAGGGGGTCGCACGGATGACATCGGAACAGCCGGACCTCGGCGGGGAGGAGATCGCCGAACGGTTGGCCGAGAGCCAGCGGTCGATCTCCATCGCCGAGTTCTTCGAGAAGAACAAGCACATGCTCGGGTTCGACAGCGGCGCCCGGGGGCTCGTGACCGCCGTGAAAGAGGCGGTCGACAACGCCTTGGACGCCTGCGAGGAGGCGGACATCGCCCCGGACGTCTACGTCGAGATCCAGGAGGCGGGGGACTACTACCGGCTCATCGTCGAGGACAACGGGCCGGGGATCACCAAGGAGCAGCTCCCCAAGGTCTTCGGGCAGCTGCTCTACGGGTCGCGGTTCCACAAACGGGAGCAGAACCGCGGCCAGCAGGGGATCGGCATCTCGGCCGCGGTGTTGCACGCCCAGAAGACGAGCGGCAAGCCCGCCAAGATCACCTCCCGCACGCAGGGCGACGAACAGGCGCAGTACTTCGAGCTCATCATCGACACCGACGACAACGAGCCGGAGATCAGCGTCGAAGAGACGACCACCTGGGAGCGGCCCCACGGGACGCGCATCGAGCTGGAGATGGAGGCGAACATGCGCGCCCGCAACCAGCTCCACGACTACATCGAGCACACCGCGGTCGTCAACCCCCACGCCCGCATCGAGCTCCGGGAGCCGAGCGAGCACATGAAATACGAGCGGGTGACCGACCAGCTCCCGGCCGAGACCGAGGAGATCCGCCCCCATCCCCACGGGGTGGAGCTCGGGACGCTCATCAAGATGCTCGAGGCCACCGACTCGTACTCGGTGTCGGGCTTCCTCCAGAGCGAGTTCACCCGCGTCGGCGGCAAGACCGCCGACTCGGTGATCGACAACTTCCGTGACCGGCAGTTCGGCCGCGAGATGGCCTGGACGCCGCCGAAGGCCCACGAGCCGGCCGACGTGGCCCGCGCGCTCGACGCCGCGGTCGCCAACAAGGGCGCCGAGGCGACCGCCGAGTTCGCCGACCGGGTCGCCGACGCCGTCGACGGCTACGACCGGGTCGCCCACCACGAGTTCCGCGACCTGATCGACGACGTGGCCGACGACATCGAGGACAAATACGACGTCACCTTCGGCTCGACCGTCCGCGAGAACGCCGTCGACGCCGGCTGGGCCGCCGTCGTCGGGACGGGTGAGGCCGTCGACCCCGGCGAGGACGCCGACGAGTACGACCACCTGCGGGGGGACCTGTACGCCGTCGTCGACGAGGTGACCACCGCCCAGAAGGACGACGCGACGGTCCAGGGGGTCGCCGACCGACTCGCGCCGAAGTTCGGCGACAGCGACGACGCCCGTCACCGGTTCACCCGCGACGAGATACGGGAGTTCGTCCGCCGCGCGGCCGACGCCACCGAGGAGTACGACGACGCGACCTTCGGCGAGACGGCCCGCGAGAACGTCGTCGAGGCGCTGTGGGACCGGGCCCGTCGCGTCCCCGACGACCCGCCGAACGTGAACGAAATCACGGGCGACCGCGACACCGCCAGCGAACTGCTGGAGGCGATGCGCGAGACGGACATCATCTCGCCGCCGACGGACTGCCTCTCGCCCATCCAGTCCGACCTCATCGAGGAGGGGCTGCGCAAGGAGTACGACGCCGACTTCTACGCCGCGTCGACGCGGGACGCCTCGGTCCACGGCGGCGACCCGTTCGTCGTCGAGGCCGGCCTGGCCTACGGCGGCGACATCGAGGCCGAGGGCAAGGCGGAGGTGATGCGGTTCGCCAACCGCGTCCCGCTGGTCTACCAGCGGGGCGCTTGCGCGACGACGGACGTGGTCAAGGACATCAACTGGCGCAACTACAACCTCGACCAGCCCGGTGGGTCGGGCATCCCGAACGGCCCGGTCGTGGTCATGGTCCACGTCGCCTCAACGAACGTACCGTTCACCAGCGAGTCGAAAGACGCCGTCGCGAACGTCCCCGAGATGGAGTCGGAGATCGAACTCGCGGTGCGCGAGGCGGCCCGCGAGCTGAAATCCTTCCTGAAGAAGCGCCGGTCGATGCAGCAGCGCCGCCAGAAGCAGGACAAGCTGGCGACGATCCTCCCGGAGATGGCCGAGAAGCTCTCGGCGGTCACCGACAACGAGGACCTGGAGATCGACGACACGCTCGCCCGGATCATGAACAACGTCCTCGTCGAGCGCCAGCGCGACGGCGACACCGTCCGACTGGTCGTCGAGAACAACTCCGACCGGGCGGCGGACGTGGAGATCACGGACATCGTCGCCGGCAGCGAACCCGTCCTCGCCAACGGCGACGCCAGCGTCGTCGAGATGGACGGCGAGTGGTTCGTCAAGTGGTCGACCTCGGTGTCGGCCGGCGACGAGGCAACTCTGGAGTACGACGCGGGCACCGACGCGGAGTTCGACATCTCCGTCGACGGGATCGAGGACGAGCGGGTCACTATCGACGCATAAGCGCGCAGACACCGACACATACCAATGAGCGCAGACACAGACACCGACGCCGACGCGAGAGAACAGCTGATCGACCTGGCCGAGCAGTTCTACGAGCAGTTCGAGGGCGGCGACGTGCCGAAGATGAAGATTCCGACCCGGACCAAGTCCAACATCGAGTACGACGAGGACAAGGACGTCTGGGTGTACGGCGACCGCGAGAGCACCCGCACCGCCAAGACCATCTCCGGCGCGGAGAAGCTGCTGAAGGCCACCTACACCATCGACTTCCTCGCCCGCCAGCTCGACGAGGACCGCTCGTCGACCCTGCGTGAACTCTACTACCTCAGCGAGTCGTGGGACGTAGACGAGGCGCAATTTAATAGCCAGGACGAGTCGAACAACCTCATCGAGGACCTGGAGATCGTCTCGGAGGTCAAACGCGAGGACTTCCACATGCGCCCGGAAGAGTCGGGCGCGAAGGTGATGGGCCCGCTGCGGATCCGCGAGCAGACCAACCGCGGGGACCGCGAGATCCACTGCCAGGACGACGTGGGCCAGGGCGGCTACCAGATCCCCAACAACCCCGACACCATCGACTTTCTCGACAACGACGCCGAGTTCGTCCTCTGCGTCGAAACCGGCGGCATGCGCGACCGCCTCGTCGAGAACGGCTTCGACGACGACCACGACGCCCTGATCGTCCACCTCGGCGGCCAGCCCGCGCGGGCGACCCGCCGGCTGACCAAGCGGCTGCACGACGAACTCGACCTGCCCGTCGTGGTCTTCACCGACGGCGACCCGTGGTCGTACCGCATCTTCGGGTCGGTCTCCTACGGCTCCATCAAGAGCGCGCACCTCTCGGAGTACCTCGCCACACCGGAGGCGCAGTTCGTCGGCATCCAGCCCGAGGACATCGTCGAGTACGACCTGCCGACCGACCCGCTCTCGGACTCGGACGTCAACGCCCTGGAGAGCGAACTCGAGGACCCGCGGTTCCAGTCCGACTACTGGGAGGAGCAGATCGAACTGCAGCTCGAGATCGACAAGAAGTCCGAACAGCAGAGCCTGGCCTCCTACGGCCTGGACTTCGTCACCGACACGTACCTGCCCGAGCGGCTCGACGAGATGGGCGTGCTGTGACGACAGGGACACCTCGTCTCTGACAGTCGTCCGGTTCGACGTGCGAGTGTCTCAGTGATCTCTGTTGGCTGGGTCGTGGAGAGAAGTCGTATCGGAGTGGCCGCGCTCGCCGGTAACCGCTGAAAGCCTTCGGCGCGCTCGCGGTCGCTGTCTCCGAAAACCGAAGATTTTCGGGGTCGGGCGAGAGCACAGCTCTCGCAGCCCTCGCGGATCTCCGATTCGCTCAGTGACGAGAGAGCTTCGCTCTCTCGAACCAGGCGGGATATCCGCGCTCTCGGCACCGCCCGCTCACGGCACAGCCGTTCGCTTCGAGGCGCCCAGCCCCTCGCACCGCGCGGATACGTTGCCCGCTCAGTCGACTCTCGGCGCGAGCGCGCCTCGCCCGTTCAGTCCGCCGGGAGAGCACGCTCTGACGGCCCTCGGAATCGCAAGCGATTCCGAGACGACAGCGCACGCCGACCGCACCGCAACAATTCTCACCGGATCGCTCCAGAGTGTCTCAGTGGGCACTCACGACGCAGACTCGGCGGGCTCAGACCCGGCGGTAGTCGCCCAGGCGGGTCCCGTCGAGGAGGTACGCCTGGCCGTCGACCAGCCCGTCGGGGAGGAACGGGGCGAGGAACTCCTGGCCGGCGACGTTGACCCAGGTGCCGCCGGACAGGTCGTTGAACCCCGGGCAGACGACGAGTTCGCCGTCGACACTGAGGTCGTCGCCGTGGAACTCCCGGAAGGGTTCGGGGTCGAGGCCGCCGCGGAGCCACACCCGCTCCACGCGGGCGCCGCCGACCTCGTCTTCGAGGCGCACGACCGGGTGTTCGTGGCCGACGCAGACGGTGTCGGCGGCGAGCACGTCCGGACTCGGCCAGGTGTGGCCGTGGGCGAACCCGACATCGCCGAGGCGGACGCCGTGACCCGGCGTGACTTCGGCGGGCTGGTCGATCCGTTCGAGGACCGCCCCGGCGTCGCCGTCGTGGTTGCCCTTGACGAGCGTGACCGGCAGGTCGGGCAGCGCGTCGAACAGCGCGCGGACCTCCTCGCGCTCGTCGCGGCCGGGGTCGCCGATCGAGTGCCCGAGGTCGCCGAGGAAGAGGAGCCGGTCCGGCCGCTCGGCGTCGACGAGCGCCCGCAGCGACTCGCGGCGGTCGGGCGCGTGGTCGGGGAGTTCGACGCCGTCGCTGCGCAGGCCCGCCTCGATGCCGGCGTGGAAGTCGGCGACGACGAGCACCCGCTCACCGCCGCAGGTCGCGACCGCCGCGGGCTCGTCGGGGATCGGTTCGACGCCCATCAGATCGGCTTGTACACGTCGTCCTCGGGCTCGTAGCAGCGACCGCCCATCAGCGCGTCCTGGATGGCCTCCCGGACCGCCTCCTCGGCGGCGCCGGTCCGCGCGGTCACCGCGTCGACGATCTCGTCGGCGTGGGCGCCGTCGCCGTCGTCGTGTTCGGCCATCGCGTCCATCACCGCGTCCTCGATGTCGACATCCTCTGCCGGCTCCTCGCCGTCGGCTGATTCGACCTCGTCGGTGGCGTCCGCCTCCGACTCCGGCTCGGTGTCGGTCGCCGGTTCGTCGGTCGCCCCCGTCGCCGGTTCCTCCGCCGTCTCGGTGGCCGTCTCGCCCGCGTCCGACGCGGGCTCGCTCGTCCCGGTGTCGGATTCGGCCGCCGCCGACGCCGACTCGCCGGCCCCGGCCTCCGCTTCGGCCTCGCCCTCTGCCTCGGCGAGTTCCTCGGGGTCGGGCGTCTCGATGTCGGCCTCGCCGGGGTCGCCGACCTCCGTGCCGCTCTGGAAGCTCGTTCCGTACTCCTCTTCGATCTCCTCGCGCTCCTCCTCGTCGAGTTCGAACTCGCCGTCGAAGTCCTCCAGGTCGTCGTCGCCGTCGGAGTCGGCGCCCGTGTCTACCGCATCGGCGCCGGCGTCGAGACCGATATCGTCGCTCCCGCCGCTCTCGCCGGCCGGAGCGGGGTCGGCATCGACGGCGGCGGACTCCGTCGACGCGGACCCGGACGGTTCGGCCTCGGCCCCGGTCGCTCCCTCCGCACCGACCGGTTCGGATTCGGCAGATGCCGGCTCGGAGTCGGCGGAGGTCGGTTCGGAGTCGGCCACAGAGGCCCCGGCCTCGTCCGTCCCCCCGCTCGCGGTGTCGTCGCCGGTCGTCGCTTCCGTCCCGGCCGCGTCGGTTCCGGCGTCCCCCGAGGCGGTGCCGGAGGCGGCCGACGGCTCCGCCTCGACCGGGCCGCCCAGATCCGTCGTCTCGCCGCCGACGCTCGCGGTCACGTCGAGCGCGGCCAGCGTCGCGAGGTCCGCCTCGCCGGACGCCCCGGGCGAGGCGGAGTGGGGTTCGACCTCCTCGCGCTCGCCGGCGACGACCTCGGCGGCCTGGACCGCCGTGTTCCGGACCGCGTCGAGGTAGGCCGCCGTCGTGCCGTAGTGGTCGATGGCCAGCGGGATCCCCGCGGCGAGCCCGGTGTCGACGCCCTCCGCTTCGAGCGCCGCGCGGAGTTCGTCGCCCTGCTGGTCGCGCGCGAGCGCGTCGGCCATCGTCCGCACGCGGTCGAGCGTCTGGCGGGCGGTACCGACCGTCCAGCGGTCGCGCGTCTCGGCGTCGACCTCGTTGACGTTCTCCGGCCGGATCGAGGTGTAGGTCACGTCCGAGTCGTCGGGCTGGAAGGTACGGGCCTTCCCGGTGACGGCGACGAACAGCGGCGGCTCGGCGCGCTCGAAGAAGGCCCGGGCGTCGGGCTGGTACTGGCCGGCGTAGACGACGAAGGCGCCAGTCGGGTCGACGACCCGGGCGCGGAGCACGTCCTCGCTGGCGTTCTCGACCTCGGTCAGGACGCCGACGACGAACAGCCGGTTGATCCGGCCGCCCGTCGGCGAGACGACGTAGTTCGGGGCGCGCTCCTCGTCGCTCTCGGAGTAGGAGAAGTCGGCGTCGTCGAACTCCGCGGCGAACACGCGGTAGGCGACCTCCCGCCGGCCCGCGCCGCCCTGGTCCTCCGATCCGCTCATGGCCGGACCTCCGTCAGCAGGTCGGCGGCGCGACTCGCCGGGTCGTCGTCGGTCTCGTCGAACGACCGGGCGTTGAGGTTGGCGCCGTACTCGTCGACCGACAGCGACCCCCGGACGACGAACTCGCGACCGACGAGCGTCTCGCGGATAGCGTCGGCCACGGCTTCCTGGTCCATCTCGTCGCGGGCGTGTTCCTTCGCGTCCGCCACGTCGCCGCCGTAGACCTCCTCGGTGAGTTCGTCGTCGAGGATGGCCGTCACGGTCCCGGTGCCGTCGTCGAGGATGGCCTTGATGCGCAGGTCGTCGACGCCGTCGACGGCGCCGTGGCTGCGACACTGGCCATTTTGAACGACGCGGCCACACTCCGGACAGCGCTCGATGAGGCCCGAGCCGTCGCGGACGGCGATGACGTTGCCGACCAGCTCCACGTCGAACAGCCCCCCCGACTCGATGGCGTCGCGGACCGCCAGCCGCGGGGCGTCCTCGGTCGCCTCGACGGGCCGGTCGAGCGCTTCCACCTCGGTGAACTCCGAGACGTTCACCGACGGAGCGCCGCGGAACTCGCGGACGAACACGTCCTCCAGGCGGACGGAGGCGCCCTCGGTGATCGCGTCGTGAGGATCCCAGTCGGTGAACGGGAGACGGGTCGTCTCGTCGGCGAAGATGCCGCTGAGGATCTCCGTCTCGCCGTCGCGGCCGTCGATGGTCTTGGTCTCGACCTCAAGGGCCCGTACCTCGACGTTGCGGCCGCGGTCCCCGGGTTCGAGTTCGGCGAGCGTCGAGTCGCCGCCGACCGGGAACGCCACGTCCAGGTCCTCGTCGGCCAACTGGATGGTCGTGCTCTCGCCGAGGTTGAGTTCCGGTTCGCCCTCCCACTCGCGGATGCCGGCGTTGCCGGCGGTGATGGTCTGGCCGGCCTGCAGGCCGAAGTCGTCCCAGGCGGTGTAGGAGATCTTGCCGGTCTCGTCGGCGATCTCCCCCTCGAAGATGACGTGGTCGCTCCCCTGGTAGCGGATCGACCGCTTGCCCACGGTGAGGACTGTCCCGGTGACGGTCAGGTTCGAGTCGCCGGTTGTGATCTCGGCGATGGACTTGGTGGTGGGGTCGCCGCCGTCGTCCGAGCCGTCGCCGTACTTCCGGCGGAGGCTGTCTTTGGCCTCCTCGACGGGGACGCTGTACTCCACGAGGTTCTCCAGGTCGCGTTTGACCTCCGTTTTGTCGACGCCGAGGTCGGAGGCGAGCTCCTCGGCATGGTCGTCTAAGCTCATCACCGGACCTTGTGGTGCCCCGGTGAAAATCGTTCCCGTCGGGTGGCACCGCTGCGCCCGCCCTCGCCCCGGCCGACGCGGCTCGCCACGGACGGGTCGGTCCGCGGCGGAGCTGTCATCGCGAGTTACGGATTATTGCAAGCGTTGACCGGGTCGACCGCACGACTGCGTGCGGTCGATCCCGGAATGACTTGCAATAATCCGTAAGTGACTTTCGCGGCAGCTATTTACCGTCCGACGGTCGAGTCGGGTGTATGCAACCTCCGACCTTCCGGGGGAAGCCGTCGGACGCCCACGTGCTCTGGCGGCGGTCGGGGGCGGGTGCGGACGGGCCCAAGCGGTTCGACGAGGCCCACCTCCGCGAGTGGTGTTCGGCCAGGGGCATCGACTTCGAGACCGACAGACGGGTCGACCACGAGCGGGCCGACCAGCCGCGCGAGCAGTACCGCTGCGTCTTCGCCTGGTCGGACGCCGAGAGCGAGTCGTTCGACATGGGCGACGACGAGTGGGAGATCGCCACCCAGGAGACGCCGCGCACATTCCTCGAGATCGACGACGCCGGCGAGGCGCGGCTGAAGTCGTGGACCGACGAGTACGTCTTCGACATCGAGGAGCTGTGGACCGACGGCGACGCGGTCGTCTTCCGCGCCGCCGGGGTCGACGGCGCAAAACGCCTCGACGCCCGGAAGCTGACCGAGCGACCGGAGTGACCGACGGGCGGGGCGAGGTGGCCCCAGCGGTCGCGCGCCGGCCGACCCCGTACCCACATCGAAAGCGGTTTTCCCGCGAGCGCGTAGCTACCGGGTATGCACGTCGTCGTCAACGCGGCCATGAGCGCCGACGGGAAGCTGTCGACCCGGGAGCGCGAACAGGTCGAGATCAGCGGCCCCGCCGACTTCGACCGGGTGGACGCCCTGCGCGCCGAGAGCGACGCCGTCATGGTCGGCGTCGGCACGGTGCTGGCCGACGACCCCTCGCTGACCGTCGACGACGACGCCCGCCGCGAGCGCCGGCGCGACGCCGGCAAGCCCGAAAACCCCGCCCGCATCGTCGCCGACTCCCGGATCCGCACGCCCACCGACGCGAGCGTCCTCGACGACCGCGCCGAGACCGTCCTCCTGACCAGCGAGGCCGCCCCGCAGGACTTCGTCGCCGAGATCACCGAGGCCGGCGCGGAGGTCATCTCGACCGGCGAACAGCAGGTCGACCTCCCCGAAGCCCTTGCCGAACTGGAGTCGCGGGGGGTCGAGCGGCTGATGGTCGAGGGCGGGGGCGAACTCATCTTCTCGCTGTTCGCCGCCGACCTGGTCGACGAGCTCTCGACGTACGTCGGCGCCGCCGTCATCGGCGGGTGGAAGGCCCCTACCCTGGCCGACGGCGACGGCTTCGTCTCCGACTTCCCGGAGCTGTCGCTGCGCGACGTGGAACGGATCGACGACGGCGTCCTGATCCGCTGGGACGTGCCCTGAGCGGCTCCGGTCCCGTCGTCGGTCGTAGGCTACCGCGACTACCGCGAGAAGCGTCTCATACGGCTTATTGCAAGTCATTCCGGGATCGACCGCACCCAGTCGTGCGGTCGCCCCGGGAAACGCTTGCAATAAGCCGTATCAGTGGCTGTGGCCGGTCAGTTCCGCGAACGAGCGGCCGAACCGCTTCTCGAACAGGTCGAGGGTCAGTTTCTCGGTCTCGGCGACCTCGTCGCTGGGCTCGCCCTCGCTGTGGTGGGCGGCGCTGTGGATGCGCTGTGCGAGGCCGAACATCGCGATGTCGCCGACGACCTCGGGCGGTGACTCGTCCTCGCTCTCGGCGAGCATCTCGACCAGCACGGTCGGCACTTCGAGTTCGTCGGTCGCGTCGTCGGTCTCGAGCGTCAGCGTGACCGTCTCGGATTCTGCCATGGCCTCCGTTGGGAGAGCCGACGTATGACTCTGGTGGATGCGTGCGGGCGGTTCGCGCGACAGAACTAAGCCCCGGACGACGCAACCCGGCTCCATGACGGACCCCGTGCCGGACTCCGGTCCAGTCGGCCGTGCGGACGCATGGCTCCGGTCTAGCCGCACGGCGTGGTACCTCTCGCTGATCGTTAGCGCTTGCCCGGTCGCTCCTGGCAGTCGGCCTCTCCGGAACCGGTATCGGGACTGCCCTCGCTGACGGTGTGGTGTTCGCGGCGGTATTCGTCGCCGCGTACGCCCTGTTCGACCGCTTCGTGTGAACGCCGTCGTCAGTCGTCGGCTTCGGCCGCGGCCTCGGCGCCGCTCTCGGCGGACAGTTCGCGTTCGAGGTAGGCGTCGGCGTCCATCGCGGCCTTGCAGCCCATGCCGCCGGCGGTGATCGCCTGCTGGTAGTGGTGGTCGACCACGTCGCCCGCGGCGAACAGCCCCTCGACGCCGGTGGCGGTCTGGTTGCCGCCCTCGCCGCCGAGCGTGCTGACGTACCCCTCGTCGTCGAGTTCGACGCCCGTGTCCTCCAGGTAGTCGGTGTTCGGCGTGTGGCCGATGGCGACGAAGACGGCGCCCACGTCGAAGTCGAACTGCTCGGTCTCGTCGTCGTCGAGGTTGTCCTTCGGGTAGCCCGACTCGTTCTGGGCGAGCGTCACGTGGTCGACGCCCTCCTCCTGGGAGCCGTGGACCTCCAGCAGTTCGGTGTTTTTCATGATCTCCACGTCGCCGTCATCGACCTTGTCCATCAGCCGGTCGATCCAGTAGTCCTCCGCCCGGAACTCCTCGCGGCGGTGGACCAGATAGACGGTGTCGGCGAAGCGCGTCAGGAAGTCGGCCTCCTCGAAGGCCGCGTCGCCGCCGCCGACGACGAGCATGTCCTCGCCGCGGAAAAAGGCGCCGTCGCAGGTCGCGCAGGTCGAGACCCCGAAGCCCATCAGGTCGTCCTCGCCGGGGACCCCCAGGGTGCGGGCGCTCGCGCCGCTGGCGGCGATGACGGCGTCGGCCGTGTACGTGTCGCCCGTGTTGACTTCTACCTCGAACGGGCGCGTCTCGTCGTCGACGTCCTCGACGATCCCGTGGGTGATCTCGGCGCCGAACTGCTTGGCCTGCTCTTTCATGTCGTTGACCAGCTCGGTGCCGCCGACGCCGTCGGGGAACCCGGGGTAGTTCTCCACGTCGGTCGTCAGGGTGAGCTGGCCGCCGGGCTCGTCGCCCTCCAGCACGAGCGGGTCGAGGTTCGACCGCGCCGCGTAGATGGCGGCTGTCAGCCCCGCGATGCCCGAACCCGCGATGATCAGCCGTCGATGGTCGGCCGTCTCTGAACTCATTGCTCGCCGGTAGTGGAGCGCGGGGTATTTAGCTTGCGCTCGCCCGCCACCGCCGCACAGCCCCGAAACCCCCCGAAACCGCTTGGTGTCGTCGCTCTCGTCTTTGTCGGAGCGTACTACCGTTCAGTCCAGACAGTAGGTGTTGCGGTGAGCGGTTGCGGTGCGGTCGGCGCGCGCTGTCGCGGCCTCCGTGCCGCGACGTAGCCGCGCGAGGGATGAGCGACGATAGGAGCGAATCGGCTGGGGAGGTATGTGGCTGTCTGCGGTGTCGTGCGGGGCAGTCTGCGGTGCGGTCCTGGCGGACTGAAAGGGCGAGGCGCGCTCGCGTGCAGTTCAGTCACCTGAGCGACCCCTACCCGAAGCGGCCGCAGGCCGCGAGGGTATGTCGCTCAGCGACCGCGAGCGCGCCGAGGGCTTTCAGCGCTTACTGTTTCTCGCGGTCGATCCTCCAGTTAGCGAGCGCGCCGAGGGCTTTCAGCGCCTGGTGTCGCCTGCGGTCGCTCTCGAATAACTTCCCTCCACAGCGGAACAACCAGAAACCACTACTCAACTCGCACACCGAACTGACCATCGTCGACTCGCGTCCGAACGCTTAGGCCCGCGGGCACACTCCACTCCGGGTATGCCCGCCGACCTCGAAGAGAAGACCGACCGCTACGAACGGCTGCTCGCGGAGGCGCTCGACGCCGCCGAAGTCGCACCGCCGGAGGGGACCCCGATGGCCGACGCCGCCGCCGAGTGCGAGGAGATGGCCCGCTCGTATCTGGAGGACGGTCGCCACTTCCGCGACGACGACGACCCCGTCAACGCGCTGGCCTCCTTTTCGTACGGCCACGCCTGGCTCGACGCCGGCGCCCGGATCGGCCTGTTCGACGTGCCCGAGGACGGCCATCTGTTCACGGTCTGACCGGGACCGGGAGACCTCAGTCGATAGCGTCTCGGATCTGTGTGAGGTACGCTTCGAACACGTCGAGCTGGTTCTGGAGAGAAGTATAGACGGCTTCGTCGTCGATGTCTGCGCCGTACTGGTGTGTGAGGATGTTTCGGAGTCCGGCAGCGCGCGCCATCCGGTCGGCCGTGGCGTCGTCTAAGACCTCTTGGGCTTCGAGGCGGCGGAACACGTCCCGGTTCGTCTCCGGGACGGCAATGTCTTGCGACCGGAGTAGCATCTCGCCGATATCGATACAGGCTTCGATCGCGGTCTGGAGCTCCCGTTCGACGACGGCACGGTCCTCTCGGCTATCCCGGTACTCTTCGAACGACAGCGAATCGCGTTTTTCGGCGAGTAATTCGACCGCATCCCGGACGTACGACGCTTTCTCCACGACCCGCCGTCTCGTCGGCTCGTCCATCCTACACCACTCGTCTGAGGTCTCCGAGTATGTCGTCGAACGAGTCGAGCGGTGCCTCGTCGGCTTCGGCGTCCGGCGCCGCGAGCAGGTCGCGAGCCCTGTCCAGCGACCCGTACACGACCACTCCATCGCGACGGATCGAGCGCCGGAGTTCCGGCGGCGAGTCGGTGATCGGAACGACATCGATGTCGTCGGTGCCGAGCGCGGCCGACAGCGCGTCGATCAGCGACAGGCGCTCGCGAGTCCGCTCCGACGGGGAATGTGTCCCCTTGAACGCGACCCCGAGGTCGATGTCGCTCCGCCCGTGGTCATCGCCGCGCGCGACTGACCCGTAGAGGACCCCGACCGATACCGGGGCGGCGTCGAGAACACGGCGAACGGCCTCCAGATCCACGCCGGAAATCTCGTCTCGCCGCTCCATACCCCTTCGTTGTCAGCCGACGGTAATAAACGTTCGAGCGGGAGACGATGTGCCGAACGCCCGTGGGACCCTCCTGACGAGGTGGGTTCCGACCTCGTTTCGTCCCGTCAGTCTGTGTTCGGACGGACACCGCCCTCTCGCGAATTTCAGCCGTGATTCCCGGGGCTCCGGGTTTAAGTGACTCGCCGGGATAGTTGGGGTAACACCCTCCGGGGGCACTCATGTCACGGGAAGCGACGGACGGACCGGACGGGCGACTCGCGGCGTTCCAGCGGTGGCTCTCGCGGGCGGCGGGGGCGCTCACCGGGTCGCGGATCCACGTCCCCGACTACGACCCCGCCCGCCACGGGCGGCTCGTCGCCGACGACCCGCCGAGCGGCGGCCGCGAGGTCGACCGCTACTGGCTCAACGCCCCCTTCGCCTACGTCTCCATCGCCTACGACGACGACGAGAACGAACACCGCTACCGCGTCGTCGAGCCGAGCCTCGACGAGACCGAGCGGGAGTTGCTCCACCGCGTGTTCGACGACATCCGCGACCCCCTCCTCTATCGCGACGACGTGAGCGACGACCCCGCCGACGCCCTGCGGGAGGAACTGCGCCAGCGCCTCGAGGAGTACGGCGTCGACGTGCCGACCGAGACGTTCTACCGCCTGTTCTACTACCTCCACCGCTCCTTTCTGGGATACGGCAAGCTCGACCCGGTGATGCACGACCCCCGCGTCGAGGACATCTCCTGCGACGGGTCCGGCCTCCCCGTGTTCGTCTACCACGAGGAGTACACCGACGTGGAGACGACCGTCGTCTTCGAGCGCGAGGAACTCGACGACTACGTCGTCCAGCTCGCCCAGCGGTCGGGCCGTCACGTCAGCGTCTCCGACCCCGTCGTCTCGACGACGCTGCCCGACGGCTCCCGGATCGAGCTCGCGCTCGGCGAGGAGGTCACGCCGCGGGGTTCGGCCTTTACCATCCGGAAGTACGCCGAGGAGCCGTTCACGCCGGTCGACCTGATGAACTACGGCACCTACGACGCCCGGATGCTCGCCTTCCTGTGGCTCTGCATCGAGAACAACAAGAGCCTCATCTTCGCCGGCGGGACCGCGGCGGGCAAGACCACCTCGATGAACGCCGTCTCGATGTTCATCCCGCCCCGCTCGAAGGTCATCACCATCGAGGACACCCGCGAGCTCTCGCTGTACCACGAGAACTGGCTCTCGTCGGTCACCCGCGAGCGCATGGGCGACGGCGACATCACGATGTACGACCTGCTGCGGTCGTCGCTGCGCCACCGCCCCGAGTACATCGTCGTCGGCGAGGTCCGCGGCGAGGAGGCCATCACGCTGTTCCAGGCGATGAACACCGGCCACACCACCTTCTCGACGCTGCACGCCGACTCCGTCCAGACGGTCATCAACCGGCTGGAGAACGAACCGATCAACGTCCCGCGGCCGATGGTCCAGTCGCTGGACGTGCTGAGCGTCCAGGTTCTGACGCGGTCGGACGGCGAGCGGGTCCGCCGCGCCCGGACCATCGCCGAGATCGAGGGCATCGACCAGCGGACCGGCGAACTCGACTACTCCAACACCTACAACTGGGACGGCACCGCCGACACCTTCACCCGCAACAACAGCGAACTCCTGGAGGAGATCCGCGAGGAGCAGGGGTGGACCCGCGCCGAGCTGTTGCGGGAACTGCGCAACCGGCGGCGGTTCCTGACCTATCTCCAGGAGAACGACATCACCGACTACCGGCGGTTCACGGCGATGGTCAACAAGTACTACGCCGACCCCGACGAGGTCGTCGCCATGATCGACGAGGCCGACGTGACCGTCGACGAGGGGACCGACCCGGGCGCCGGGGACGGGGCCGGCCCGGCGGTCGGTGAGGGCGCCGACCAGGCGGCAGGTCACGGAACCGACCCGGCGACCGGCGACCAGCCATGAGTTCGGTCGTCGGGCTCGCGCCGCTGGTCGTCGCGCTGGGGCTGGCCGCGCTGGTCCCGCTGTCGTCGCTCCACCCCGGCCTCGACACCCGGTTCACCCGGACGGCGCGGCGCTACTTCGGCCGGTACGTCCCCGACGAGGCGCCCGACCGACGGCGGCACCTCAGGGAAGCGTACGTCGCCAAGACGTACCGCACCTACGCGGCCGAGACGTACCTCGTGACGGTCCTCGCGGCGATGGCCGGCGCCATCGTCGGCGTGTACGTCTTCGGCGGCGTTCTGCTCGTGCTCCCGGCGGTCGGCGAGTTCGTCCAGGGGTTGCCCGACGCCATCGCGAACACGCTCGGGCGGCCGGAACTGGAGCCCGAGTTGACCCCGAACCAGGTGTTCGCCGTGGTGACCGCCGGCGGCGCGGTCTCCGGGCTGGCCGTCGCCGGGTTCACCTACTGGTACCGCTGGGAGCGTCTCCGGAGCACCGCGGAGGTCCGCCGGCGCGGTATCAACGAGGGACTGCCGCGGACGGTCGCGTTCGTCTACGCGCTGTCGCGAGGCGGGATGTCCACCCCGGCGGTGATGCGGACGCTGGCCGAGAACCGCGACGTGTACGGCCACGGTGCCGACGAGATCTCCGTCGCCGTCCGCGAGATGGATCTCTTCGGCCGGGACATCATCACCGCCGTCCGGAACGTCTCCAGGCGCACCCCGAGCGAGGAGTTCAAGACCTTCAGCGAGAACCTCGCGAGCGTCCTCCAGAGCGGGCAGAACCTCCCCGGATTCCTGCGCGACCAGTACGAGCGCTACCGGGAGGAGGCCACCGACCGCCAGGAGAACATCCTCGAACTGCTGGCGACCATCGCCGAGGCGTACGTCACCGTCCTCGTCGCCGGCACGCTGTTCCTGATGACGATCCTCCTCGTCTTCGGGCTGACGACGGCCCAGACGATCAACTTCCTGCGCCTGCTCGCGTACGTGATGATCCCGCTGGCCAACGTCCTGTTCGTGATATACCTCTCGGGAAAACTCGACCTGCTGGGCGTCGGGAGCGGGAGCGAGACGGGCGCGCTCGCGGCGTCGATCCGCGGCCGGGGTGGGCTCCCGGGCGCCGGCGGGTCCGGGACCGATCCGGCGGCCGACGGGGCGGTCACTGACGGTTCGACGGCCGACGGGGCGGTGACCGACGGCGGGTACACGGCGTCGTCGACACTCCGCGAGCAGCTGGCGGCGTACGACTCGCTCGCCCGCGTCCGGGCCCTGTTCGACCGCCCGGTACAGGCGCTCATGCAGCGGCCGACCGCGATCCTCTACGTGACCGTCCCGCTCGCGGCCCTGTCGATCGCGCTCCGGGCGCCGGACGCGTTCGGCACGGGCGGCGTCCAGGTCCGGGCGCTCGACGACGTGTTGATCCAGGCGACGCTGCTGGTGGTCGGCTCGTTCGCGGTCGTCTGGGAGGTGTACAGCCGGCGGATCCGCAAGCTGGAGGCGGCGCTGCCCGAACTCCTCGAACGGCTCGCCAGCCTCAACGAGGCCGGGATGTCCGTCGTCGAGGGGTTCGAGCGCGTCCGCGAGAGCGACCTGGGCGTCCTCTCCGTCGAGGTCGAGCGCATCCACCGTGACCTCACCTACGGCGCGAACGTCGACGACGCCTTGCGGCGGTTCGGCCTGCGCGTCCGCACGACCGCGACGACCCGCGTCGTCACGCTGCTCACGAACGCCCTCCGCGCGAGCGGCGACCTCGCGCCGGTCCTGCGGATCGCCGGCGAGCAGGCCAACACCGAGCTCAAACTCCGGCGCAAGCGCCGCCAGCAGATGTTCACCTACCTGATCGTCATCTACATCTCCTTCCTGGTCTTCCTCGTCATCATCGTCGCCGTCCAGGAGGTGCTCGTGCCGAGCCTCCCGAACAACGTCCCGACCCCCGAGAACACCGACCGCCTCGCGGTCAACGTCGACGCGTTCGCCCGCTTCGGCCAGGTGAACAAGGCGGCCTACACCCTCGTCTTTTTCCACACCGCCATCGTCCAGGCGGTCCTCTCGGGCTTTATCGCCGGCCAGCTCGGCGAGGGCTCGCTCAAACACGGCGCCAAACACGCGGCGATCATGCTCGCGGTCGCCTACGGCGCGTTCCTGCTGCTGTCCTCCCCGGTCGCGCAGGTCACCTTCGACGACCAGACGATGGCCGGCGAGACCGTCACCGTCGACTCGGTGTCGCTCTCGGAGGGCGGCTACGTCACGGTCCGCGCCCGGAGCGCCGACGGCGAGATCGTCGGCCACAGCGCGTACCTCGCGGCGGGCGGCCACGAGGACGTGCGGATACGCCTCGAATCGACCTACAGCGACGAGATGGAACTGTACGCCGTCCCCCACCTCGACACCGACGGCGACGAGCGGTTCGGTTACACCGGCGGGGCCGTCGACCGCACCTACCCCGAGGAGCGCACCCGGATCTACGACGTGGCGACCGTCCGGCGGCCCGACAGCGACGGGACCCAGTCCGTCGAATTCCTCCAGCGTGGGGTAGGGCGAACGGAACCTGTGGGGCCGACGAGGCTGGCGGACCGGCTCGGGGTCGGCAGCTTTTAGCCCGCCGAGGGACCTACCGACGAGGCGATGGAGTTTGCCGCCTTCGCCGAGCGCGCCCGGGCGATCGAAGCCGAGAGCGCCGACTCCGACGTGTGTGAGCGCGTGACCGACCTGCTGGCGGCGGCGGGCGATGACCTGCCCGTCGTCGCCCGCTACGTCCAGGGGCGGGTGTTCCCTGCCCACGACTCGACGAAACTCGACATCGGGCCGGCGCTGTGCTACGAGGCCATCGCGAAGGCGGCCGGCCGGAACGTCACCGCCGACGACGTGGAAGCGCGGGTCGCCGACGTGGGCGACGTGGGCGAGGTCGCCGCGAGCTACGACTTCGGCGGCCAGCAGGGGCTGGCCGCGTTCGGCGCCGGTGGCGGAGGTGGCGACGGTGCGGACGGCGAAGGGGGAGCCGGCGGCCTGACCGTCGCCGAGGTGGACGCCGAGTTGCGCGACCTGGCCGCGACGGCGGGGTCGGGCAGCCACGACTCCAAGCGTGACATCCTGTTCGGCCTGTTCAACCGGACGGAGGGCGACGAGGCGCGCTATCTCGCCCGGCTCGTCCTCTCGGAGATGCGCATCGGCGTCGGCGACGGGACCGTCAGAGACGCTATCGCCGACGCGTTCGACGTGCCCGTCGAAGCGGTCGAGCGGGCGCTGCAGGTCACCAACGACCACGGCGAGGTGGCGGTCGTCGCCCGCGGCGATGGGCTCGACGGGCTCGAATCGCTCGGGCTCGAAGTCGGCCGGCCGGTCGGCGCGATGCTCGCCCAGGCCGGCACCGTCACCGACGCGCTGGACGACTGGGAGCGCGCCGCGGTCGAGTGGAAGTTCGACGGCGCGAGAGTCCAGGTGCACCACGATCCCGACGGTATCGACGGCGAAACTACCGCGCTGTTCTCCCGCAACATGGAGGACGTGACCGACCCGCTCCCGGAGGTCGTCGAGTTCGTCGAGGAGAGCCTGGACGCGCCCGCGATTCTGGACGGCGAGGTCGTGGCGGTCGCCGACGACGGCTCGCCCCTGCCCTTCCAGGAGGTCCTCCGGCGGTTCCGCCGGAAACACGACGTGGCGAAAGCCCGCGAGAATGTGACCGTCGAGTTTCGGGCGTTCGACTGCCTCCACGCCGACGGTGACGACCTGCTCGACGACCCCCTCGTCGACCGCCACGACCGCCTCGCGGCGACCCTCGGCGACACCGGCGCCGGAGCGCTGTCGGAACTGACCGTCTCCGACGACCCCGACGAGATCGCCGCCATCGAGGCCGATGCGCTCGACGCCGGCCACGAGGGGATCATGCTGAAGAACCCCGAGTCGGCCTACACCCCGGGCCGGCGCGGGAAACAGTGGCTGAAGCGCAAGCCCGACGTGGAGACGCTGGACCTGGTCGTCACCGGCGCCGAGTGGGGGGAGGGCCGGCGGGCCGAACTCCTGGGTACCTTCGAGGTCGCCGCCCGCACGGACGAGGGGTTCGCCCCGCTCGGCAAGGTCGCCACCGGCATCACCGACGAGGAACTGGAAGAGTTGACCGACCTGCTCGAACCCCACGTGCTGAGCGAGGACGGCGCCGACGTGACCATCGACCCCGCCGTCGTCTTCGAGGTGGGGTACGAGGAGATCCAGACCTCCTCGACCTACGCGGCCGGCTACGCCCTGCGGTTCCCGCGCTTTCTCGGCGTCCGCGAGGACAAGGACCCGTCCGACGCCGATTCGCTGGAGCGGGTCGAACGGCTCGCCGAGCGGCAGTAGACAGGGAGACCCGGAAGGCGCCACCCGAAGCCGAACCCTTAACCGCGTCTCGGCGGAAATCAGGGGTATGACTGTCCGACACGACGGCCTGACCGTCGACTGGCTCGGCTACGCGACCCTGCGCATCGAGGGCGACGACACGGTCGTCTACCTCGACCCCGGCCGCTACGGCACGCTGACCGGCGAGTGGGAACCCGACACGCCCGGCGTCGGCCACCCGCCCGGCCAGGACTACCGCGCCGAGGACGCCGACGTGGTCTGCGTCACGCACATCCACCACTACGACAGCGACGGCGTCGAGCGCGTCTCGAACGGGGACACCACGGTCGTCGCCTTCGAAGGCATCGACGTGGGAGACACCGACCGCGACCTGACGCCCGTCGACGACCTCCCCTACGAGGTCGTCGAGGTCGGGATGGAGGACGAACTCGTCGTCGGCGACGTGCCGATCGCGACCGTCCCCGCGTACAACGACCCCGACGGGAAGAACGTCGACGAGGACGGCGAACCCTTCCACCCGAAGGGGATCGGCTGCGGGTTCGTCGTCACCGTCGACGACACCAACGTCTTCTGGACGGGCGACTCCGACGCGCTGGAGGGCCACGAGGCGCTCGACGTGTCGCTGTTCGCCCCCTCCATCTCGCAGTCGTTCACGATGGACCGCCACGACGCCGCCGACCTGGCCGAAGCGATGGACCCCGACCTCGTACTCCCGATCCACTACAACACCTTCGAGGCGCTCGAAGCCGATAGCGGTGCCTTCGCCGAGGACGTGGCCGAGCGTGGCGTCCCGGTCGTGCTGGACGAGCGGTAGACGGTCCAACGTGGTCGCTTCGCTCACTGAATGCTCAGTACAGGCAGTAGCTGTTGCAACGGGCGGTTGCGGTGCGGTCGGCGCGCGCTGGAGCGCGCGTTCATGCGCGCGACCGTAGCCGCGCGAGGTCTTCGGGAGCCTGCGACCGAAGGCTCGTCGGAGCGTGCTCCGACGGCGGATTCGCGACTCGCGTGTCGCGAATCGGCTGGGGAGGCTCGTGGCCGTCTGCGGTGCTGTGCGGTTGCCGTCGCGGAGCGGTTGCGGTGCTGTCCTGGCGTCCGCGCGAACGTGTGAGCGCGGGCCCGGGAGAGCGTGCTCTCCCGGTGGACTGAAAGGGCGAGGCGCGCTCGCGTGCAGTTCAGTCGTCTGAGCGGGCACTATCCGCGCGGTGCGAGGCGCTGTGCGCCTCGAAGCGAACGGCTGTGCCGTGAGCGGGCGGTGCAGAGAGCGCGGATATCCCGCCTCAGCGACCGCGAGCGCGCCGAGGGCTTTCAACGCTCGCTGTTCCCTGCGGTAGATACGACAGTTAGCGAACGCGACGAGGGCTTTCAGCACTCGCTGTCGATTGCCAACGAGACGACTGCTAGCGAACGTGCCGAGTGGATTGAGCACACACCAACGACTGCATCCACTGCCACCCGACATCAGCCGTCGAGGGCGTCAGCGACTCGCGGGGCCAGTCCGTCGGCGATGGACTCCATGCCGGCGTCGCCCGGGTGGAGCAGGTCGGTGGTCAGGCCGTCGGCCGGCGACAGTTCGCGGCCGTCGACGAGGGAGACGTTGCCGGATCCACATCCTTCGACGACGGATGCGAGCGCCTCCCGGTAGGCGCGGGCGCGCTCACGGTCGCCGCTCTCCCGGAGGTCGGCGTGGTAGGGGAACAGCGTCACGCAGACGACCGGGCGGTCGTGGTCCGACGCCGCCACGGTCTCGACGAGGTACGCGGCGCGCTCGCGGAACTGCTCGACGGTGAACCCGCGGTTGGCCATGTTGACCGACAGCGATAGCGTCGCTACCTCCCAGTCGTCGCGCTCGGCGATGTGGTCCGCGACGGCGGGCTCGCAGTAGGCGGCCCCGGACATGCCGAGGTTCACCGGATCCAGCCCGCAGTCGCGGGCCACGCGGGAGACGTAGGTCAGGTGGGTGGCCGACGCGGCCGCACCCTCCGTGATCGAGGTGCCGTAGGCGAGGTATCGGCGGTCGGGCACCTCGTCGGGCTCGGGCGGACGACACTCGCCCCGTACGTCGTGGAGCGCGACCGGCGCCCAGGGTTCGAACCGGAGCCGGCACACCAGCGGGTCGAACGCGCCGGCGGCCTCGGCCGCGGCCGCGGGGGACAGGTCGGTCAGCGGCTCGGGCACCGACAGCTCGACGTCGGTGGGCTCCGGGCCGAGTTCCAGCACCGTCTCGCCCTGGAAGGTGCCCCAGAACGGGCGAACGACCGTCTCGGCGGCCGCCGAGAGCGTCAGCCGGACGGGGCCGCCGCCCCGCGAGACGAACCTGACCTCGCACCCGGCGGGGTGGCGGATCCGGTCGCGGGCGGCGACGTTCAGGTTCCCGGCAACCCCGTCAGGGAGGCGCCGGAGTTCGTCGCCCGCGTCGGTCCAGTCGGGCTCGGCCAGCTCGGCCACGCCGTGCAGTGCCACCGACGGGTAGTCGTCTCCCGGGGACATCCGTTGATACACGACCTGTCGGTAGCAGGGCCGAAACCGTTTCGGTCGGGGCGGACCGTGCCGGGGTCGTCGGGTGTCGACGGGCGCGCCGGAAAATATCAGGAGACTGTGGCGTATTGGGAAGATTTAAGTCTCGACTCGGGCACCGAACGGGTATGGTCGACCGGAAGGTGGTCGTCGCGGGCGCAGTCGCCGCGGTCGCCGTCCTCGTGCTCGGGGGGATCGCGGGCGCGATGGTGCTCGGTGGCGGTGGCGGCGGCGACACGCCGACGCCCGACGAAGCGGACAGTTCGGACGAGGCAGACGACGGCGGCGGGTCCGCGGACACGCCGACACAGGCTCCGACGACTGCCGGCAACGGGACCGCGACGAACGGGACCGTCAACGGGACCGCGACGGCGTCCCCGACGCTGACGCCCACGTCGGCGCCGACGCCGACCGCGACGCCGACCGCCACCCCGACGGTCACCCCGACGCCGACGGCGGTCCCGACGCGGACGCCGACGCTCCCGCGCCGGTTCAGCGAGCGCGAGGTCGAACTCGAACTCCGCCGGCTGATCAACGACTGGCGGCGGGCCAACGGCCTGAACGCCTACGCCAACGCCAACGGGTCGCTGGTCGAGCGTATCAACCGGATGTCGCTGAACCACAGCGAGGCGATGGCCGAGCGGGGCGAACTCGTCTACAGGACCCACAACCTGTCGGTCGCCGGGCGCTACAAGGAGTTCGGGCTGTTCGAGACCTGCAAGTTCAAGAAGAAGGACGCGCAGTTCATCGTCAGGCCCGACAAGAACCAGTTCCAGGTGATCGGCCAGACCTACATCGGCCGCAACTTCCAGGAAGGCGGCGAGACGGTCTACCACGAGAACGAGACCGCCGTCGCGCGCGAGATCTTCAGGGACTGGACGGACAACCGGGTGTACGCCGACGTGCTCAACTACCCCAACGCCAACCGCCTCGGCCTCGGCATCGAGATCACCGAGGACAACGAGGTGTGGGTGACGGGTAACATCTGCGGCACCGGCGACGACCCGAGCTGACGACCGCCGCGTCGCCCGGCGCGGCCGCTGCTCGCCGTTTCCGCCCGCGGCATCTCTCGCTCCCGCTCGCGACAGCGGACCGACTCCCGCTTCCGGGACCGGAACGCCGATAACACAGAGGCGTCCAACGGACGGGTATGGTTCAGCTATCGCTCGTGTTACCCCGCCAGCCGGACGAGCGCTGGCAGCTCGCGAGGCAGATGGGCGTCGAGCAGGCCGTCATCCACCCGCTGGAGGTCGGCGACGACAAGACCCACTGGTCGTACGACGACCTGCTGGGGACGAAAAACTGGCTCGAGGACGCCGGCCTGCAGTTCGGCGTCCTGGAGGGTAGCGTCCCCATCAGCGACCGTATCAGGCTCGGACTCGACGGCCGCGACGAGGACATCGCGGAGTTCAAACAGTTCCTCCGGGACTGCGGCGACGTGGGGATCCCGGTGGTCTGCTACGACTGGATGGCCGGCGTCCGCTGGGCGCGCACCGAGGCCCACCTCCAGTCGCGCGGCGGGTCGTACACGACGGGCTACGACAACGCGAAGATGCGGACCGGCCGCGGCGAGGCCGCCGACGTGAGCCGCGAGCAGGTGTGGGAGGCCATCGAGTACTTCCTGGAGGAGGTCGTCCCCGTCGCCGAGGAGGCCGGCGTCAAACTCGGGCTCCACCCCGACGACCCGCCGCGCGAATCCGTGGGTGACATCCCCCGGATCGCAAACAGCGTCGAGAACTACGACCGCGTGCTCGACATCTACGACAGCGAGTACAACGGCGTCACGTTCTGCCAGGGCAACTTCGCGGCGATGGGCGTCGACGTACCCGAGACGATCCGCCACTTCGGCGAGAAGATCAACTTCGCGCACTTCCGGGACGTGGAGGGCGACGCCGACCGCTTCGTCGAGACCTGGCACGACGACGGCCCGACGGACATGCAGGCGGCGATGGACGCCTACGTCGACGCCGGCTTCGACGGCCCGATGCGACCCGACCACGTCCCGACGATGGCCGGCGAGGACAACTCGAATCCGGGGTATCACACCAAGGGCCGGCTGTTCGCCGTCGGCTACATGCGCGGCCTGCTCGAATCGGCCGAGGGAGCGGACGGAGCGACCGACGGGACAGACGGAGCGACCGACGGAGGTGCCTGAGATGGTCGGGGCGTCGCCGGATCCGTCGGTCGTCGCCGATACGCGCTGTCACACCGGCGAGGGACCGCTCTGGCACCCCGACGAGGAGGTCGTCTACTTCGTCGACATCCCCGAGGCAGACCTCTACCGCTACGACCCCGCCACGGGGTCCCACGAGCGCGTCCTCGACGCCGAGGGCGCGGTCGGCGGGTTCACGATCCAGGAGTCGGGGGACCTGCTACTCTTCTGCGACGAGGGCCGGATCCAGCCGTGGAGTCCCGAGTCGGGGCTGGGCGACCCGCTCGTGGACTCCATCGAGGGCGAGGGGGAGTCGCGGTTCAACGACGTGATCGCGGACCCCGAGGGCCGGGTTTTCTGCGGGACGATGCCGGCGCCGGACGGCGAGCCCGGGACCCTCTACCGACTCGACACGGACGGCTCGCTGTCGGTCGCCGTCGAGGACGCACAGCTCTCGAACGGGCTCGGGTTCACACCGGACCGCGAGGGGATCTACTTCACCGAGACGGAGGCGAGCCGGATCTCCCGGTACCGCTACGACCGGGCGACGGGCGAACTCTCCGACCGGGAGACGTTCCTGGACGCGAGCGACCTTGTGGGCGACCCCGACGGGATGACCGTCGACGCCCAGGGCTGCGTCTGGTCGGCGTTCTGGGACGGCGGCCGGATCGCCCGGTACGACCCCGACGGGACGGAACTGGAGCGCGTCGAGTTCCCCGCGAAGAAGGTCTCGGCGGTCACCTTCGGCGGCCCCGACTACCACACCGCCTACGTGACGACCGCGCTCGGCCCCGGCGAGGGACCGGCGGGCACCCGCGAGGAGGAGGGCTCCGGCGCCGGGGCGCTGTTCGCCGTCGACCTCGGCGTCGCGGGCGTCCCCGAGTTCCGGTCGCGGATCGAGTACTGACGGAGCGGCGACTCGGGGGAGCGGGGGTCCCGGCCGGGGGTCTCAGTGCAGCGTCCCCTCGCGCTCCTCCACGTCGTAGGCGAACAGCGCGTAGCCCACGTCGTCGACGGAGTGGCTGGTTTCGTCGGCGATCTCGCGGATCGGATCGATCATCGTCACGTAGTCGGCGGCGTCGAACGACTCCTTGCGGCCGTCGAGATAGCCGAGCCTGTCGAGCGACGCCCACACGCGGGTGTCGACCACGGCGTGGCGTTCGGGGTCCAGCGCCGTCAGGACGCAGGAGGCCGTCGGTGCCTTGAACCCCGAGAGGCCGGTCAGTAGCTGGATCTTCGAGAAGTCGCCGTCGACCGCGAGGACGTTCTCCGTCACTTCCCGGCACCGCTCGGCCGGGTTCGACTCGACGTGGTAGGCGCTCCGGGTGGAACTCTCGTAGGCGACCTCGTAGAGCTGGTCGCGTGTGAGATGGCCCTGTTCGCGGTAGGCCCGGCCAAACTCGTCGAGCCGATCCGGGTCGAGCCCCTGTGTCTCGGCGTAGGCGTCGAGGGCGTCGGCGATCAACTCCTCCATACCCGCCCGGACGGACGCTCCGGGTTTCAAAGTCGCAGGTTTCCATCGACCTGCACGCGGGCTCGACCCCTCGCCGTTCGAACGGCTTACCGGCGACAAACGACGGCTTACCGCCCCACACCGTCGCGAGTGTTTTCCGCCGGCGCGGCGTCGGTCCGGCTATGGGCTCGTTCCTGGTCTGCTACGGGTCGAGCGAGGGACAGACCGCGAAGATCGCCGACTGCGTCGCCGCGCGGCTGCGCGACCGCGGCCACGAGGCGACGGCCGTCGACGCGGGCGCGCTGGAGACCGACTACTCGCCGACCGACTTCGACGCGGTCGTCGTCGGCTCGTCGATCCACGTCGGGCAACACCAGGCGTCGGTCCGCTCGTTCGTCGACGCGAACGCCGCGGAGCTGACGGCGCTGCCGACCGCCTTCTTCCAGGTGTCGCTGTCGTCGGTGGCCGACGACCCGGAGCGGCGCGCGGAGGCGGCCCGCTACGTCGACGAGTTCCTCGAAGACACCGGCTTTCACCCCGACCGGATCGCGCGGTTCGGCGGCGCGCTCCGCTACTCGAAGTACGGCTTCCTCAAGCGGCTGCTGATGAAGCGGATCGCCAGCGAGACGACGGGCGACACCGACACCTCGCGGGACTACGAGTACACCGACTGGGCGGAGGTCGAGGCCTTCACAGACGACTTCGCCGCGTTCGTCGAAGGGCGGCTGGCAGTCGGGCCGACGGAGGCGGCCTGACAGCCGGACGTGGCTACGGCGACCCGAACAGGCGCCCGCGAGCCGAGGCGTCGGCGGTCGCCAGCCCGTCCTGGCCGAACTGTTCGGCCGACAGCTGTCGCGTCCACAGCGCCCGCCGCACCGACCGCACCGACTCGGGGTCGCCCCGGAGCGCGACGCCGCCGTCCGCCGACTGGACCACGTCAACCGCCTCCACGCTTCTGGCCGCGCGCCTGAGTTCCGCGGCTGCCTCCGCTCCGATCCCGTCGACGCTGTGTTCGGTTTCCATATCGCTCCTGAGGACGCTCGCCGGGTATCGACACTACCAAACTCGTTAGGTTCGGCCGAGCGGCGACCGGACAGCGGACCGACGGAGCGGCGAGTTAGTCGAACGACGGGGCGACCTCGCGTTCGAAGACCTCGCAGAAGGCGGCCTGGTCGGGGCTCGAACTCTGGAAGACCACCTCGTCGAAGCCGGCGTCGACGTAGGCCGCGGCGGCGTCGACGATGTCCTGCGGGTCGGTCGTGATCACGAACGTCTCCCGGAGTTCGGCCTCGCTCACGTCCTCGGCGTGTCGCTGGAGTTCGCGCGGGTCGGCCAGGTCCGCCTCGAACACCTCGGGTTTCAGCGTGAGCCGCCAGGGGAGACAGGGTTCGAGCGCCGCCCGGTCGGTCTCCGCGTAGGAGACGTGCAGGTGGACGGTCCTGTGAACGTCGCCGGGGTCGTCGTTGCGGTCGGACCTGGCGACGCCGCGTTCGACGGCGGGGAACAGTTCCTCGCGAGCCGAGTCGGGCGTCTCGTAGACGGTGACGAAACCGTCGCCGAGGTCGCCGGCCATCCGGGCGGCGGTCGCGCCGTTGCCCGCGACGTGGATCGGCGGCGCCTCGTCGGGACCGGTGTAGCAGTTCGCGCCGTCGAGCGTCCAGAACTCGCCGTCGAAGTCGACGAACTCCTCGGCGAACAGCCGGCGGACGATACGGATGGCCTCGGCCGTGCAGCGGGCGCGCTCGCCGTAGTCGGGCCAGTCGTAGCCCAGCGGCGACTCGTTGAGCGCCTCGCCCGTCCCGAGCCCGAGGAACACGCGGTCGGGGTAGAGTTCCGCCAGCGTGGCGAGCCGGTGGGCGACGTTCGCGGGGTGGTAGCGGTTCAGGATGGCGGTCACGCCCGTTCCCATCCGGATGTCGTCGGTGCGTTCGAGCGCCGCGGGCAGCCACTCCCAGCAGTTGCCGCCGTTGGCGGGCGACCCGTCGCCGAGTCGGTCGAACCACGGGTGGAAGTGGTCGTTGACCCAGGCGCTGTCGAAGCCCGCGCGCTCGGCGCGCTCGACCTGTTCGAGGCAGTCCGCGGGCGAGAACTCCTCCAGCGACGCGAAGTAGCCGAACTCGACCATACCGACACGGGCGCTCGCGGCGGGCTTAATCGCTGGGACTGGTCGTCGGCCGGACTGGGGGGCGACCGGCCCCGAAACGTTGTTCTTAAGAGTGCAACGCGAGTCGTTGACGGTATGAGCAACGAGTCCGAGGCCGACGAGGCCGAGCAGGACGCAGCCGACGAGACAGCCGCGGACGCCGACGAGGCGGCCGACGCCGAGACCGAGGAACAGACCGAGTCCGAGGCAGAGGCCGAGGGACTCCAGCACGGCGACTTCATCGAACTGGACTACACCGCCCGCACCGTCGAGGGCGGCGACCTGGTCGACACGACCGACCCCGACGTGGCCGAGGAGGAGGGCGTCGGCGAGGACCAGGAGTTCGGACCGCGCACCATCGTCCTCGGCGAGGGCCACGTCTTCGACGCAGTCGAGGAGGATATCGTCGGTAGCGAGGTCGGCGACACCGGCACCGTGACCGTGTCCGCCGAGGAGGCGTTCGGCGAGTTCGACGAGGACGAGGTCCGCACCATCAGCGCGGACCGCATCCCCGAGGACGACCGCTACCCCGGCGCCCACGTCGACATCGACGGCGAGCACGGCCACATCAACACGATCATCGGCGGCCGCGCCCGCGTCGACTTCAACCACCCGCTCGCCGGCGAAGACGTCGAGTACGACTGGGAGGTCCTCTCCGAGGTCGAGGACCGCGAGGAGCGCGCCAGCGCGCTGCTCGACGTGTTCCTCGACATGGATCTGGAGGTCTGGTTCGAGACCGACACCGTCGAGGAGGAACAGCTCGTCGAGTCCGACGACGACGAGGACGACGAGGAGAGCGAACCCGAGTACGAGACCGTCGAGGTGGAGAAGGAGACGCTGTACATCGAGGCGACGCCGCAGCTGACGATGAACCAGCAGTGGATGATGGGCAAACAGCAGATCGCCCAGCAGCTCACGGACCTGCTCGACATCGACCGCATCATCGTCCAGGAGGAGCTCGGCGGCGGCATGGGCATGATGGGCGGTATGGGCGGTATGATGGGCGGCATGGGCGGCGGCGGTGGCGACCTCGAAGAGGCGCTGGAGGACGAGGACATCGACGCCGAGGAGATCGTCGACGAACTCGAAGGCGCCGAGGAGTAACCGGCTCGCTTTTCCGTTCCGTCTCGTCGTCGCGTTCCCGGTCAGCTGTCGGTTCAGCGCCCGGCTGTCGGTTTCGCCGTCCGTTCTCGCCGGTCAGTTCTCGTCTTCGGCGTCCGGCTGTCGCCCGTCGAGGACGGCGTTGCAGCCGTTGACGAACTGGCCGAGCCCCTGGGCCACGTCGCGGTCGAGCGAGACGATGATGCCGACCTCGGCCCCCTCCCGGAAGTGGAGGACGGCGGCGTGGTCGTACAGCTCCACGGTGGCCTGCGCCTCGCCGAGGCGGTCGTACTGCTCCGGCGGGACTATCGACTCCTCGGCCCGCGCCCGGTCGGTGATCGGCCCGAGCGCCTGTTTCAGGTCGCCGGTCGCCACGTCGTCACGGAGATACAGCGCCTCCCATCCCTCCGCGTCGTAACGGACGGCGCCCCGGAACGCGTCGCCCGCCCTGTTGTGGACCAGCTGGAGGAGCGGCTGGTACCGTTCGTTGGGCATGTCCGGTCGAACGTGACAGAGCCGTTTCAATCTGTGGGCGGCCCGTCGCGCTGCCGGCCCGCCGCACCGTCGGACCCGACGTTTATTTGACCGCCCGCCGACAGCACGCTCACGACGTCACTCGATCGCCCGTCCCCGGAGACCACCGTCGCGAACCCGCGTCCCCCCTCCAGTACATGCAGCACCGAGGATCCACCGACCGGAAGCGCGCGCTCGCAGCGACGGCCGCCGCGCTCTGTGCGGTCGCGCTCGCCAGCGCAGCGACGGCGCTCGACGCGTCCCTCTCGACGGCGGTCGCGTCCGATCCGGGAAGCTCGACCTCCGACGGCACGTCCCTGTTCGCGCTGCTGCTCGCGCTCGCTCGGGCGTTGCTATCGGTGTTCGGGATCTCGTTCGAGATGACGGGCGGCGGGTTCGGGGGCGGGTCCGTACTCGGGCCGTTGCTCGCGGCGGTGGGCGCGGTCTACCGGCACCGGCTCGCGCTGGTCGGTGCGGTCACGATCCTGACGCTCGCGACACTCGTGTCTCGACGGAGCGGCGGTCTCGCCACCCTGGCCGGCCGTCGGCGAACGGGCGGACCGTCGAGCGGCGACAACGAGGGCCGAACGGGGGCGGAGTGGCCGCGGGGTGACCCCGGCGAGGCGATCGCCCGGGCCTGGGTCGACCTCGTCGAGCGTGCGGACGTGGCCGACCCGGCCGCCCGCACGCCCGCAGAGGTCCGCCGAATCGCGGTCGAATCGGGACTGGACCCCGACGCCGTCGCGACGCTCACGGGGGCGTTCAGGGCGGTCAGGTACGGTGGGGAGCCCCCCACCGATCCCCGGCGGGCCGCCGTCCGCCGGGCCCGTCGCGCGCTGGCCGACGAGGAGGACGAAGCCGAATGACTGGGTGGCGGACCCGGGTCCGGCGAGCGACGACCGCCGTCGGCGCCGTCGCGCTCGCGGTCGCACTCGCCCTCGACTGGGCGGTGACCACGGGCGCCGTTCCGGCCGCGTGGGTGCGCCTCCCGTGGGGTGATTCGGCCGCCGTCGCGGGGTTCGCGACGGTGGCCGTCTGCGCGCTCGCGCTCGTCGTGAACCACCGGTGGCTGCTCGGCCGTTCGTCGACCGCGTCGGAGACGCCGGAATCGGCGGCTCCGGTCCCCCGGTCCGGCGCCGGCTTCGACGAGGCGCTCGGGAGCGTGTTCTCGTCGACTCATCGCACGGAAGCGGCGCGACGACGGACGCGTGACCGTCTCCGGGAGGCCGCTGTTCGGACGGTCGCCCGTCGGCGGTCGATCCCCCGGGAGCGAGCGGAGCGCCTCGTCGAGAGCGGCGACTGGACCGACGACGACGCGGCCGCCGCGTTCCTCGGCGACCCGTCCCCACCTCGTCGCGTCCGCCTGCGGCGGCGGATATCGGCGCGGGTCGCGTTCCGGTACCAGGCGCGTCGGGCCGCTCGGGCCGTCGTCGCGGCCGACGGGAGGTCCGAACCGTGACCGACGACGGCGACGGAGACCCGAGCGGCTCCAGCGACGGGCACCCGGAGCGCGAACGGACGGGCCGATGGCTGACGGCCGTGGCGATCACGCTCGCGACCGGGTCGACCGGCGTCTACTTCGGGCGTCCGCCGCTGCTCCTCGCGGCCGTCGTCGGCCTCGCCTACACGGCCTATCCGCTCGTGACGACGGAACCTGCTGGGACTCTCGCCCTCTCCCGGGCGGTCGACGACACCTCGCCAGCGCAGGGCGACGCGGTGACCGTCACGGCGACGCTGACGAACACGGGGTCGCGGACCTTGCCGGACGTTCGGTTCGTCGACGGCGTGCCGCCGAAGTTGGCCGTCACCGACGGAACCCCGCGGTGCGCCGCCGCGCTCCGGCCCGGCGAGTCCGCGACCGTCCGCTACGCGATCGAGGCCGAACCCGGGACGCACCGGTTCGAACCGGCGACGGCGACCTGCTACGACCGCAGCGGCGGCCGCCGCGTCGAGACCGCACTCGCGGTCGGATCCGGGTCGGGGCGTCCCGACGGGGCGAACGAGACGGGTGGGACTGACGGAGCCGAGGAGTCAGACGACGCCGAAGCCGTGTCGTCACTGGAGTGTTCGGTCCCGGTCGAGGGGGTCCCGCCGCCACGACGGACGGCGCGGGCGACGGGGCGGACGGTCGTCGACGCGAGCGGGTCCGGCGTCGAGTTCGACCGCACCCGGGAGTACCGACCGGGCGACCCCGCAGACCGGATCGACTGGCGTCGCTACGCCCGCACCGGCGCGCTGACGACCGTCGAGTTCCGCCCGGACCGTCGTCGGTCGGTCCTCGTCTGTCTCGACGCCCGACCGCGGTCGGTCCGCCGGGCCGGCGACGGCGATACGGACGCCGTGACCGCCGGCGGGGCCGCGGCGGCCGCCGTGGCGACCGCGCTGCTCGACCGCGGGGCCCGGGTCGGCGCCGTCCGCCTCGGCCCCCGGTTCGAACTGGTCGTCCCCGGCGCGGGTCGCCACCACCGCGAACGCGTTACGACACTGCTGACCGACTCGCCCGACGGCCCGAGGGCTCCGTCCGACGGCGACGACGCCGGTACCGGATCCGCCACAGGGCTCGACGGCGTCGACGGGTCGGCCGTCGAGTCGGACCCGGCCGAGGAGTTCACGGGGCAGGTCGACGAGGTGCTGGAACGGACCGGCGGGGCCGCCGAGGTGGTGCTGGTGACGCCGCTGCTCGACGGGTTCGGCGTCGACGCCGCGCGCCGCGCCGCCGAGCGAGGACGGGGCGTCGCGACTCTCAGTCCGGACGTGACGAGCGACGGCTCGCTAGGGGCCGAACTCGCCGGCGTCGAGCGACACAACCGCATCGAGGCGCTGCGGTCGGCGGGCGTCCCGGTCAGCGACTGGCGAGTCGGCGACCCCGTGCGGTGGTCCCGGGTGGACGGGGGTGCCCGCTGAGATGGACGGCGGCCGCTCGCCCGATACCGGTCCGGCGTTCCCGGGGAGTGCGGTCGCGGTGGTCGCCGCACTGAGCGCGGCGGCGTCGCTCGCGTCCGACCCGCTGCAGTTCGCCGTCGTGGCCGTCGACGGGGTCGGAGCCGGGGCCCTCCTCCTCGGTGCGTATCTGCGATTCCGCGGCCGCCGCCTGGCCGGTTCGATCGCGTTGGCCGCCGGGTTCGGAACCGTCGTCGTCGCCGCCGGGCTCGCGGTCGTCTATCCCGCCGGGCTGGTCACGCGGCTGGCGCTCGTCCTCGGGACGGTCGGACCGGGAGCCCTCGCCGTCGGCCTCGTCCCGCTGCGTCGCTCGTGGGCCGGCCGACTGGTCGCTCTCGCCACCGCACTCCTGGTCGGCGCCGTCGCAGTGCAGGGGTTCCTGGCCGCGACCGGTCGTGTCTCGCTGCTCGTCGCCCTCGTCGGCGCGGTCGTCGCCTGGGACGCCGCCGACCACGCGGTCCGACTCGGCGCCGACGTGGGCCGCGGCGCGGCGACGGCCGGGGTGTCGACGACGCACCTCGTCGGTTCGCTCGCGGTCGGACTCGTCGCCGTCGTCGCGGCGGTCGGACTGTACGGGGTAGGCCCCTCGTCAGTGCCGCTCGTCTCCGTCGTCGCCCTGTTCGCCGCGGCGTTCGCCCTGCTCGCTGCGCTCGCGGTCGGCCTCTTGCCCGGCGGTGACACTGCGAGGCTGAAGCGCTGAACTCCTCAATGGGCGGAGAACCGTCGGAAGAAGACGGGGCCGAGGCGGCTACGCGATGTCCCGGCTCGTGTCGATCGACACCTGCTCGACGAGGTCGAGCTTGATGATGTCGGTGGGGGCGCGGCCGCCGCGGAACTTGGGGATCGCGAGGCGGTTCTCCACCTCGTCGGCGTCGGTCGTGGTTTTCAGCTCGAAGATCACGTCGGCGAAGTGCTCGGTGGTGTCCCGCAGCGGCGGGACGCTGCGGCCGTCGAGGCAGTGGACGATCGCGAGACTCCCCGTGTTGACGATGTGGTTCTGGAGGTCGTTCATGAACGAGCGGTACCGCGAGGGGGGCTCCTGGGCCTCGAGCACGTCGAGCGGGTCGACGATGAGGTTGGAGGTCTCCGGGAGCGCGGAGACGAGCTTGCTGGCGTTGTCCAGCGGCGCCTCCCCGGAGATGTGGCGGACCGTCGGGTCGCCGGTGGTGGTGGGCGACTGCTCGATGCTGGCGGTGACCGACTGGGCGGTGCGGTCGAGCGAGAGGTACAGCGTGCCGCGGGTGGCGGTGAGTTCGTAGAGGAACAGCTCCGCCTGGCTGGCCGGCTGGGCACTGAGGGCGACGATGCTCCCCTCCGGGATCCCACCCCCGAGCTTCCGGTCGAGGACATCGATCCCCGTGTCGAGCCGGTTGACCATGCTACTGGACCATAACGATCCCACCAGATTAAATATTCCGCCTCCCGAGCGCCGTTGCGAGCCGATCGTACGACGCGCGTCCGACCCGGTCGTCCAGCACGTCCCCGTCGATCTCCGGGACCGTCGCCAGGACTGGCTCCGGCGCGCGACCCGAACCGCCCGACCCGGAGACGGCCGACGGAGGGTCGTCGGTCCTGGTGAGAACGCTCCCGGCCACCCGCGCGCCCAGCGTCTCGGCCATCCGCGCGGTCTTGGCGGCGTCGCCGAGGCTCGCCGGTGCGCCCGTGGAAACGACCAGCGCCGAGTCGGCGTGGCGCAGGGGCGCGGCCGCCCCGTCCGACCCGCCCGCGGGACAGTCGAGGATCACCCGCCCGCGAGCGCGCCCGAGCCGGCGGAGCGCCGTCCGGTCGAGCGACCCCGACGCGTCCCCGGCCGGGAGCACGTCGACGCCGGGGACGACGGTGCTCCGGTGGGTTACCGCGGCGATCGAGTCGCCCTCGGCGACGGCGTCGACGCCCGGCGAGCGGTCCGTCCCGGCCATCGTGTGCAGGTTCGGCATGTCGCAGTCCGCGTCGACCACGAGCGGCCGCCCGCCGTCCCGGGCGAGCGCCGCCGCCAGCCCCAGCGCCGTCGTCGTCTTCCCGCAGCCACCCTTGCCGCCTGCGATCGCGAGCATGGTCCGCGGTGGCCCCGCCCCCGTACTTGAACCTTCGGAGCGCGCGTGGGGTTCGGCGGACGTACGGGAGGTTGCGGTGCGGTCGGCGCGCGCTGGAGCGCGCGTTCATGCGCGCGACCGTAGCCGCGCGAGGTCTTCGGGAGCCTGCGACCGAAGGCTCGTCGGAGCGTGCTCCGACGGCGGATTCGCGACTCGTGTGTCGCGAATCGGCTGGGGAGGCTCGTGGCTGTCTGCGGTGCTGTGCGAGGCGGTGCTGTGCGGTTGCGGTCCTGGCGGACTGAAAGGGCGAGGCGCGCTCGCGCTCGTCCAGTCGCCTGAGCGGGCGACTATCCGCGCGGGCGGTGCGGAGAGCGCGGATATCCCGCTCAGCGACCGCGAGCGCGCCGAGGGCTTTCAACGCTCGCTGTCAGTTGCAGTCGCAGTCACTGCTAGCGAGGGTGCCGAGGGCGTTCAGCGCTCACCGTCGAGTGCGGTCGCGATCGCCGCTATGCCGTCCACAGAGGACGAACTCGAAACGACCGACCGGAACACACGAAAACAGGCTACTCCACTCACGCGCGTCGGGCGAGCAACCGGCCACCGACGGCGAGCGGCGCGACGATCCAGGCCACCAGTCCGGCCACGAGCGCGGGCGTCGAGACGGCGGTGGTCGCGAGCAGGGCCCCGACCCCGCCGCCGCTGGTCGGGACCAGCGAGAGGACGACCAGCCTGAGGGCGTCGGCGGGGTTGCCGACGACCAGCGCGGAGAGGAGCCAGCCCGGCGGGTCCAGCGCCACCACGACGCCCAGCGCGGCCAGGTCGTAGACCAGCACGAACAGCACCCACGCGAGCAGGGCGCCGCCGAGCGCGCGGGCCTTTTCGGTCGTCGCCGCGGAGACGCACACCCCGAGCGACAGGAACGCGGCGCCGACGGTCACGGCGGTCAGCAGGTAGTGCAGGTACGCCGGCAGGACCGCCGGGCCGAACCGGGTGAGGACGACCACCGCCCCGGCACCGAGTCCCAGCGTCATCCCGACGGCGAGCGTCGCGGCGCGGCCGAGGTACTTGCCGACCAGCAGTTCGGTCCGTCCGAGTGGGACGGACATGAGCAGTTCGAGCGTCCCGCGCTCGTCGGCGCCGACGACCGTTCCGTAGCCGAGCGCGAGCGCCGCCAGCGGGACGAGGTACACCGACAGCTCGGCGAGCGTCACCAGCAGTGCGCCGGCGCCGCTCGGCCCTGTCGCCGTCCCCGCCAGCCCGACGACGGCCAGCGAGAAGGCGCCGAACAGTGCCGCCAGCCCGTAGGTCCACCGGGCGCGGGAGAGCACCCGGTACTCCCGGCGGGCGACGCCGAGTACCTGCCGCACACCGCCGACCGAGAGCGACTCCGTGGTCGTCATCGTCGCGTGTGCGGTCGACCCGCCGTCGGGCCGGGCCTCGTCGGAACGGCCGTCCGTTTCGCCGGAGCGGTCGTCGGTTCCGCCGACTTCGTTCCCCCCGGGAGTATCGTCGCTCATCGGTCCGCACCTCCGGGCGCGATGGCGTCGCGGACGGCCGTCTCCAGGTCCGGCTCGTCGACGCCGACGGACTGGGGGTCGGTCTCGACGACCGCCCCGAGCGCGTCGGTCACCGCGTCGGGGTCGACCGCGAGTTCGAGCGTCCGCTCGCCCGCGGAGATGTCCGGATCGAGGTCGCCGCCGCCGTCCCCGAGCGCTGCCCGGACCGACTCCGTGGCCGAAGCGAGCGCGTCGGAATCCCCGTACTCGGCGGTGACCGTCACCTCGTCGCCGGCCGCGCGGGTCACCTCCGCGACGGTGCCGACCGAACGGAGCCGTCCGTCGTCGAGGACGGCGACGCGGTCGCAGAGCGCCTCGACCTCGCTGAGGACGTGCGTGCTGAGCACGACCGTCACGTCCCGCTCCGCCCGGACGCGCTCGACGACGCGGTTGAACGCGTCGACGCCGGCGGGGTCCAGCCCGGCGGTCGGTTCGTCCAGCAGGAGCACGTCCGGATCCCCGAGCAGGGCCACCGCGAGGCCGAGCCGGCGGTTCATCCCGTTGGAGTAGCCGCCCACGGGCCGGTCGCCCGCGTCGGAGAGGCCGACGACCGACAGCAGCGTGTCGACTTGCGGCGCCTCGACGGCGCGCATGTCCGCGTAGTAGCCCAGCACCTCCTCGCCGGTCAGCGCGGGCTGGAACCCCGCGTCCTCCGGCAGGTAGCCGACCCGCTCGCGGACGCGGGTGCCGTCAGTGGGGTCGACGCCCGCGACGCGGACCGTCCCCGCGTCGGGGGTCTCGTGGCCGACGAGCAGCCGGAACAGGGTAGTCTTGCCCGCGCCGTTCGTGCCGACGAGGCCGAGCGATGCGCCCGAGGGGACGGACAGCGAGACGCCCGCCAGGGCGTCGACGCCGTCGTACCGTTTCGTCGCGTCAGTGATCTCGATCATAGTAGTCCCTCCAGTCGTGGGGCGGTTCGGCGAGCGGTCTGTAGTCGACGACGCCCGGCGCCTCGACCACCGGCAGCGTCCGCTCGGCGAGCCGGACGACCTCGAAGGCGGGGCTGCCGGTGAAGACGCTCGCCTTCGGGTGCTCGCCGGTGAGATGCTGGACCATGCCTGCCGGCCGATATCGCGTCTCGCCCACGCCGTCGCCGTCCACGTCGCGGGCGCCGGCGCCGGCCCAGTAGTTGCCCGCCGACTCGTTCCAGGCGACCTGCTCGCCCACGTCGGCCCGCACCTGCACGCGGTTGCGGGCGAACGTGTTGTGGTGGACCGACTCGCGGACGCTCCCCGCCGAGAGGTGGACGCCCGCGCCGTTGCCGGCCACGAGGTTGTCGGCGATCTCGTTGTCCAGCGAGTTGTAGACGAACAGCCCGTTCTCGTTGCCGACGACGTGGTTGTTCCTGACCGTGGTGTGGTCGATGCTCTTGAGCATGATGCCGTGGCCGCTCTGGCCGGTGTTGTTCACGGCGGTGTTGTTCAGGATCTTCAGACCCTCCGAGAGCATCAGCGCGTAGCCGGCGTCGTTGCCGACGGCGGTGTTGTTCACCAGCCGGCAGTCGTTGGAGTACATGTAGTGGACGCCGTAGCGCAGATCCCACAGCGTGTTGTCCCGCGCCTCCACGCGGTCGGCCCACGAGTAGTAGATGCCGTCGCGGGCGTCGGTGATCCGGTTGTCCGCCACGTAGGCGTCGGCCGTCTCGTACAGCTGGATGCCGTTGCCCCGGTCGGTCCGCGATTCGATCTCGTCGCGACCGACGACGGTGTTGTCGACGAGCCGCACGTCGGCGGCGCTGTCGACCCAGATCCCGAAGGTGGTGTCCGTGACCCGGCTGTCGCGCACGGTGACGCCCGCGCCGTCGACCCACACGGCGGCGTCGTTGTCCTCGGCCGCGTAGCCGGCGTTGCGGACCCACACACCGTCGAGGGAGACTCCGGAGGCGTTCAGCGCGAGCACGTCGCCCTCGCCGGCGCCGTCGATCACCGGCATCTGTCCATCGGTCCCGGTCCGGTCGCCGTCGCCCGCGGTCGCCCCGCTCGGCGGGTCGTCCGCATCGCGGATCGTCACGTTCGGCGTCTCGACGACGACCGTCGCTTCGGGGTCGAACCGGCCGCGGAGTTCGACGGTGTCGCCCGGTTCGGCGGCGTCGAGGGCCGGCGCGAGCGCGTCGAACCGTTCGCCGTCGACGGTCGCGACGCCGGGCTCGTCGGTCGCCTCGAAGTCGAAGGTGTCGGGCACGCCCGCGTCGAAGGCGATGTCGTCGCCCGTGGGCGCCGCGTCGGTGGGGACGGCGACGACCGTCCCGGCGGCCGCGACCAGGAGCGCGGCGGCGACGGCGGCCAGCGCCGCGTCGGCGGACGGTCGTCCCACGGCTCAGTCACCCCCGCTGGCGCCCGGGCCGCTGCCGGCGTCCGGGCCCCCACTGGCGCCCGGGCCGCCGTGTCCGGAGTCGGACGGGTCGTCGCCCTCGCGGTCGTCCCACTCGTCGTCGCCGACGGTGTGCTCGTCGAGCCACTCGCGGGCGCCCTCGATCCGGCCGGCGACCCGGTCGGGCAGGTCGCCGAACGTGGCCGGCGTGTCGCGGTAGTAGAAGGCCACGACGAGCAGGCCGATGGCGATCCCGGTGAGGTAGGCGCCCGCGCCGAACCGCGAGCGGCTGGTGATGTTCGCCACCTCGTAGCTGCCCCACAGCGGCGGGGTGAACCCGTCGACGCCCATGACCGGCGCGTCCGGGTCGAGCGTGTGACCCGCCTGGTAGAGCCGGTACTGGATGTCCGCCAGCATCACCGTCAGCACCGTCACCGAGCCGACCAGCTGGTAGGTCAGCCCCTTCTTCAGCCGGTCGGTGTCGGGCGCGAAGGCGACGAACAGCCCCGCGGCCGCGACGGCGGCGAACGCCAGCGGCCCGAGCGACCACTCGGGTACGTCGACCGCGTAGGGGTGGGGCTCGTAGTTCGGCGGCCAGATCACCGAGTCCGGGTAGTAGAACCCGATGTACTTGTTCAGCGCCGCCATCTCCTCGTAGTCCCCGCCGATGAACGGGTAGGCGTGCAGGTGCAGGTGCAGCGTCGTGTCCGGGTACTGCACCGCGTTGACCGCGATGTGCCACATCGGCAGGACCGGTGCGACCACGAGCATGACCGCTGCGACGACGGGCAGGCCGCGCCGCAGTTCGGTGAACTCGCGGAGGTCGGGTGGTTCGTAGTTCATGGGTGTCACCGCGTTATCGTGGGTCGTTTTGTGGGTCGTGGGCAGTTCGCGCGCGATGCGTGTCGGACTCGGAGAAGCCGCCGGGCGGTGAAACCCGCGCGGCTCGGAGCGGTCGACGGGGTTCTTACTCGCGCGGTTCGACGATCATCCGCGAGCGCATCTCCAGGTGCAGGGCGCTACAGAAGTACGTACAGTAGATCCAGTAGACGCCCGGCTCGTCGGCGGTGAAGGTGACCTCGCGGGTGTCCTGCGGCGCGACGGCGAGGTTCACGTCGTGTTCGGGGATCGCGACGCCGTGGATGATGTCGCGCACGCCCTCGACGTTCGTCACCGTCATGCGCACCTCGTCGCCCTCCTTCACGGTGAAGTCGTACATCCCGTACTCGGAGCGCTTCGAGGACGCCTTGACGTGGACCGACTGCTCGCCCGTCCGTTCGACGCCGGACTCCTCGGCGGTGATGAACGGCTTCTCGCCCTCGTAGTCCTCCTTGTCCCAGGTCGTTGCCGGGTTTATCTTGTCCCGGTGGGCGAACACGCAGTCGTGGGGTTCGGGGTAGGCCGGGTGGTCGGCGACGATCTCCATCTCCTTCTCGCCGTCGCCGATGTGGATGAGCTGGTCGTTGTCCGGGTGGATCGGCCCGACCGGCAGGAACCGGTCCTTCGAGAGCTTGTTCAGCGAGACGAGCCACTCCCCGTCGGGGTCGGTCGTCATCGCCTCCAGCGCCTGGATGTGCCCGGGGTTGTAGTGGACGTCCTGCTTCTCGAGGATCGGTTCGGTCGAGCCGTTCTCGGCCTCGACGGCCGCCTCAATGTCCCACTTGGCGACCTGCGAGTCGATGAACAGGCTTGTGTAGGCGTGGCCGTTGCCGTCGAAGGTGGTGTGCAGCGGCCCCAAGCCGACCTTCGGGCGACCGGCCACCGCGTCGGTCGGGTCGTCGACCTCGCCGATCCTGTCGAGGTCGAGCATCGTCACCGTCGGCGAGAGCTTGCCCGCGATGAAGGCGTACTTGCCGTCGGGGCCGACCTCGACGCAGTGTGGCGACTTCGGGGTCGAGACGTAGCGGACGATGGGGTCGTCGCCGGAGTTGAGGTCGCTCTCGCGGGTCCCGTCGACGACCGGGACGCCGTTGACCTCCTCGTACTCGCCGTTCTCGACGGCCGCCTCGATGGCGGGGATGTCGAAGACCTTCGCGTAGTCGCGGTCGTCGCGGGTCATCCCCTGGATGTCCGTCGCCTCCTCGCTGTTGTAACACGACGAGATGGCCCACCGGCCCTCCTTGCCGGTGTCGACGATGTCGAGGTTGCCGTCGACCTTGACCTGCCAGGCCGTCTCCATCGACTCCGGATCGACGGCGGAGAACAGCGCCGTGTACTCGTCGGGGTTGTTCACGTCCCGGCCGTCGTTGGGCAGGGGCGTCCTGAACTCCCCGTTGCCGAGGACATACTTCGTGTCCGGTGACAGCACCGCCGTGCCGTGGACAGCCTGGACGTTCGGCACGTCCACGATGGCGTCCGTCTCGAAGTACTTGAGGTTGACACGGGCGATGCGGCCGTTGGCCTTGTCGTTGACGTAGAGGTACTCGCCGTCGTAGTCGCCGTCCGTCTCCGAGAGGTTCGGGTGGTGGTTGTCGCCCCAGGTGTAGTCGCCGGCCTGCTCCAGCATCTCGCTGGTCTGGTCGTCGTAGCCGTAGCCGCGGGCCCCCTCCGTGTTGAACACGGGGATCCGCGTGAGTTCGCGCATCGACGGGATGCCGATGACGCGGATCTCCCCGGAGTGGCCGCCCGACCAGAAGCCGTAGTACTCGTCTTTCTCGCCCGGCGGGACGAAGTGACCGTGGCTCGCCGAGGCGCCCTGCGAGCCGCCACCACCGCCGTCGCCGCCGTCGGCGGGCGTCTTGCCCTCGGGCAGCGCCGTCTGACAGCCCGCGAACGCGCCGGCCGCGCTCGCCACGCCCGCCGCGGCGCCGGCCTTCATGAAGTCCCGGCGGTCCAGCTCCAGGCCCGCAAGCTCCATCGAGAAGCCGCCCTCGTCGTCGTCGAGTTCCGCCGGGTCCTCCACGTCCTGGAGGAGGTCGTTGATCCGCTGTTCGTGTTCCTCGACCAGTGCCTCTGCGTCGTCCGTGTCGCTGGTGTCGTTCATGTTAGACCACCTTGACGTAGCCGACCATCCCGTTCAGCTCGTGGGGGATGCAGTAGTACTTGTACGTGCCCGTCGTCTCGAACGTGTGTTCGTACGATTCGCCCGAGGGGATGTTGCCCTCCTGGCCGTTGCTGTAGCCGTCCGAAGCGGCGCTCTGTGACTCGAAGCCCCCGGAGGCGAAGTACGTCGCGCCGTCGGGGATCTCGTCCTCGTAGGCCGTGACGGTGTGACCGATGTTGCCGGTGTTCTCGAAGGTCACCGTCGTCCCGGCCGACACCTGGATCCGCTTGGGCTCGTAGGCGAGCTGGTCGGTCATCTCGACCGTGCTCGCCTGGGTCCACTCGCCGCCGGACCCGCCGTCGCCGCCGCTGTCGGCGGTGGGCGTCGGCGTCGCCTCGTCGGCGTTCCCGTCGTCGCCGTCGCCGCCCGCGTCCGACGATTCGCCCGGCGCGGCCGAGCAGCCGGCGACCGCCCCACCGGCGAGCGCCGCGCCCGTCAGCCGCAGTATCCGTCGCCGCGTTGGATCGGAACTGGTCATCGACACCCGCAACTGGTCGCCTCTCACCCATATACCGTCGAGCGCGTTCCCGACCCCCCGGAACCACCGCGAATCGGTTCGGCCGAGGCTTATAAATACCCCACAGCCGGGGGTCCCGGTCGGCGTGCGACAGCCTCCACCACACCGTCCGGAGAGAGACGAGTTTTTATACCCCGAGTGCAATCTCCCGAGTGCGACGCGCGGTCGTCGTGGGCTCCGTTGGTGTAGTCCGGCCAATCATTTCGGCCTTTCGAGCCGATGACCTGGGTTCAAATCCCAGACGGAGCACTACCATCTTTTTCCCGGAGGGGTGTCCTCGCTCACTGCGTTCGCTGCGGGCACCCCTCCGGCAAAAACATGGGTGAAAAAGCCGCATCTCGGCCTTCGGCCTCGATGCGGTGAACCGCCTCGCTTCGCTCGGCGGATGCTCAGTGCAGGCTGTAGCTGTTGCGGTGAGCGGGTGCGGTGCGGTCGGCGCGCGCTGGAGCGCGCTCTCGTGCGCGCGACCGTAGCCGCGCGAGGGATGAGAGAGTGAGTGCAACGAACGAGCGAATCGGCTGGGGAGGGTCGTGGCCGTCTGCGGTGCCGTGCTGTGCAGTTGCGGTCCCTGGCGGACTGAAAGGGCGAGGCGCGCTCGGGTCCGGTTTAGTCGCCTGAGCGGGCCACTATCCGCGCGGGCGGTGCGGAGAGCGCGGATATCCCGCCTCAGCGACCGCGAGCGCGCCGAGGGCTTTCAACACTCACTGTCGAGTGGGATCGCGGTTGATTCCGTTTGTTCCACGACAAACCCAACAGAAACAACTACTCAACTCGCACATCGAAGTTATCGCTGTGAACCCCGGAGGATGAGCGGGCCGATGGCGAGTGTCCGTTTGGCGACGACCGCGATCCGGACGATGTAGGCGACGAACAGCAGAAAGGGCACGAGCGAGGCGGTGAACCCGGCGCCGACGACCCAGAGAACGTTGGCGACCCCGAGCGTTTGCCCGGGAACGGGCCCGCTTCCGACGAACGCGAGCAACGACCCGGCGACGACCAGCGCGGGGACCGACGCGTAGAGGATGTACTGCGAGAGGTCGATGAGCGCCCACTGGAAGTACAGCGTCTTGACGTGCTCGCGCGCGGGTCCGAACATCGTCAGCGTCGTCCGCAGATCCGCGAGCCGGCCGTCGATCTCCTCGTCGATCGCCGCTTCGTGGTCCGAGCCGATGCGCTCGATCTGGAAGATCTTCCAGGCGTAGTTGAAGTTCAGCGCGGCGAACAGCACGTCGAACGTACCGAACGTGGCGCCGTCGAGCTGGTCGCGGACCTCGTCGGCGTTGCCGGTCACGCTGTCGGTGAACTCGTCGACCTCCTCGCGCAGGGCGTCGTCGTCGCTGCCGGCCACGGCGTCCCGGAGCGCCTTCGCCCGGCGCTGGACCGCGTTCACGTGCTCACGCAGGAACGCCGAGGGGTCGACCGGGACAGGCTCGTCGTACATTTCCCCGACGTAGTCGCGGAAGTCCATCGTGTTGCTCATCCGCTGGTGTTGGTCGCCCAGCGGTCCGTTCTCCTGGGAGATGACGAGCTGGCTGATCGTCACGACCAGGGTCGTCCCGGTGATGATCGCCCCGAGCATCGTCGAGAACAGCGTCGCCTTCGTGTCGCCGCTCTGTAACGTCTCGGCGAACCCGTCGACGCTGCTCCCGACCGCCACGAACGTGAGGAAGACGACCACGGCGAGTGCGCCCGCGACGTGCAGGCGGTTGGCCTTCAACAGCAGCCACAGCTTGAACCGACTCTCGTCGGCGCGCTCGCGCATCGTGTTCGCGGTCGAGATGTCCGTGTCACCGGACGTGTCGATCTCGGTGTCGGATTCGGCGGGGGCCGCCTCCGTATCGTCGCTTTCCGAGTCCGTCCCGCCGCTCATGACTCGTCGGTCGGGCGCCTGAGGACGAGGAACTTCGTCCCGCCGCCGACGTAGTCGACCGTCTCGACGAGCTCCCACCCCTCGGCGCCCAGCTCGTTCAGCTCGGCCTTCGGGTCTGTGGCTTCCTTCTTGGTCTCGCCTCGCGGGGGTTCGAGGGTCTCGTACTCCCAGGCGTCCGGATCGCCGGCCATACCGTCCCGTCGTGGGGCCCGTCCAAAAACACCGGCCCTGCAACCGCTCGCCGTTCGGGACCGGACTCGCGAGCCGGGCGTCGCCGGTCGGGAGTCGCCGGCGGGATGTCACGAGCCGGGCGTCGCCGGTCGGGAGTCGCCGCCGGGAGTCACGAACCGGGAGTCGACGATCAGGAGTCGCGGTTCCACTCCACTTCGGTCACGTCGTCGGTCTCACGGAGGATGAACGGGCCGATCGAGAGGGTGTGCTGGGTCACCGTCGCGATCCGCATGACGTACGCGAGCAAGATCAGGAACGGGACGACGGCGACAGTGGCCGCGACCGCCATGACCAGCACCAGCGTCTCGACGCCGAAGACGGTCGCGCTGTAGGTGGCGTCGTTGAAGAAGATGATCATGACCGCCGAGACCAGCAGCGCCGGCACCGACGCCACGAGGATCTGCCGCGAGAGGTTGATCAGCTCCCACTGGAAGTACAGCGTCTTGAAGTGCTCGCGCGCGGGTCCGAACAGCTGCAACACCTCGATCAGCCGGTCGAGCGCGTCAGTGCCCTCCTCGTCGAGGTCGTCGCCGTACTGTTCGCGGATCCGGCGGGCGGTGAAGATCTTCCAGGAGTAGTTGAAGTTCAGCGCCGAGGAGATCACGTCGAACCTGCCGAACCGGGCGTCGTCCAGGCCCGCCGAGACCCCGCTGGCGTTCTCGACGAGGCTGTCGGTCAGGTCGGCGATCTCCGAGGCGACCTCGCCGTCGTCCGACTCGGAGACCGCCTCGCGCAGTTCCTCCGCGCGCTCGCCCGACACCTCGACGAGCGCGCGGAGGAACTGCGCGGGTCGGGAGGGGCTGACCGCCGACTGGATCACCTCGGCCACGTCCGCGCGGAACTCCATGGCCCCCTCCATGCGCTCGCGCTGGTCCTTGACGGCGCCCAGCTCCTGGGAGAGGACGAGCTGGTTGAGCGTCAACACGAGCGTGACGCCGGTGATCGTGGCGGTGAGAAAGCCCTGGAACAGCGTGTCGACGGAGTCGCTCGTCCGGATGGCGTTCTCCGCTGTCGGGTAGAGATAGCCCGTGCCGGCGAGCACGAGGAAGACGAGGGTCAGGAAGATGCCGGCCACGAGCCAGCGGTCGGCCTCGAGGAGGACCCACAGCTTCCACCGGCTCTGGTCGGCCCGCTCGCGCAAGCGGTCGCTCGGCGCGTCCCCGTCCCCTGCCATGCGACCGGGTACTCGCGGCGGTCGGGAAAAGACACCGGTCGCGGCGGTGCGGAGAATACATCTGCCACACCGGCCGCTGGCACCGCCCGGCGCGTGTCGTCGAGAGCGATCGGGATGCGGGCGGCGCTTCAGGCGTGTTCGAGCCGGTAGGGCCAGTAGTCGGCCTCGCGCAGGGCCGCGCCGACGGCCTTGTGGAAGTCGGGGAAGTCCGCGAACTCCTCCTGGTCGACGTGCTCGAAGATCTCGGAGACGCTGACGACCGTCTCGTAGTCGATGCGGATCGGGTCGTCGCCGAACTCCGAGACGAACTCCGACTGCGTGAGCGGGAAGTCCTCGCCCTCGTCGATCTTCTTGGCGAGCACCGCCTGCCCGTACTTGCGGCGCCCCTCGCTGCCCTCGTCCCCGTCGGGGTCGTGCGGCCAGTCCATACCCGACACTGTGGTCGAATCGGGCAAAAGGATTTCTCTCTCCGCGCGACACTCGGCCCCACCCGGGCGCAAGACCCATACCGGTCGCCCGCGACGCTGGGCGCATGCCAGGCGCACGCGTCGCGAGCGGCGAGAGCGTCACGCTCCGGACCGTCGAGAACGAGGACGTGGCGTTTCTCCAGCGCGCGAGCGCGAATCCGGCGATCCGCTACCCGCTGGGCAACCCGCTCCGGACCCGCGAAGCGATCGACGTCGAGGAGGCGGACGGCACCGACCGGCTACTCGTCTGTCTCGACGGCGAGGACGCCGGCCCCGGGCGCCCCGACGAGGAGGACACACGCCGCATCGGTGCCGTGAGCGTCGAGGGCGTCGACTACCGCCGGCCGGAACTTGGCTACTGGCTGGTCCCCGAAGTCCACGGCCAGGAGTACGGCAAAGAGGCCGTCGGGCTGGCGGTCGACTACGCCTTCCGCTCGTACGACAAACCGGCGGTCGGCGCGGGGGCGTTCGACCACAACGACGCCTCGCGGGGGCTGCTGGAGTCGCTGGGCTTCGTCGCGGAGGGGCGGCGCCGGAAGTTCATGTTCGTCGACGGCGCCCACCGCGACGTGGTCCAGTACGGGCTGCTCCGCGAGGAGTGGCACGACGAGTGAGGCGGGCCCTGCTCTCCACGCGGCCGACCGTCGTCGGTGGCGTGTCGCGACCGGGGCGCTTAATCGGTTCAAACGCGTAGCCCGGGCGATGACAGACGCCGGAGCGACCGGTGACGCCGACGGTGCCGACCCGACCACGGACGGCCCGGCCTCGGGCGACCCGGGGGCGTTCGCCGCGCTGGGGTCGGAGGTCCGGGCGGCGCTCTCAGAGCGGGGGTTTTCGACGCCGACGGAGCCACAGCGGGAGGCGATCCCACCGCTGGTCGACGGCGAGGACGTCCTCGTCGTCGCGCCGACCGGGACCGGGAAGACCGAGACGGCGATGCTCCCAGTCCTCGACGCGCTGGAGGGCGAGGAGCGGTTCGGTATCGGCGCGCTGTACGTCACGCCGCTACGGGCCCTGAACCGGGACATGCGCGAGCGCCTGGAGTGGTGGGGCGAGCGGCTGGACCTCGACGTGCAGGTACGCCACGGCGACACGACGGACTACCAGCGCCAGCAGCAGGCCGACGACCCGCCGGACGTGCTGGTGACGACCCCCGAAACCCTGCAGGCGATGCTCACCGGGTCGAAGCTCCGGACCGCGCTCGCCGACGTGGACCACGTCGTCGTCGACGAGGTCCACGAACTCGCCGTCTCCAAACGGGGCGCCCAGCTGACCGTCGGGCTCGAACGGCTACTCGAACTCGCCGACGACTTCCAGCGGATCGGGCTCTCGGCGACCGTGGGCGACCCCGACGAGGTCGGCCGCTTCCTCACCGGCGACCGGGGCTGTTCGGTCGTCGAGATCGACGTGGGTAGCCGCCTCGACGTGCGCGTCCGCTCGCCCGAGGTCCGGGCGGAGGACGAACGCCTCGCCGGCGAGCTGATGACCGAACCCGACTTCGCAAGCCACGTCCGCTACATCACCGAACTCGTCGACGAGTACGAGTCGACGCTGATCTTCGTCAACACCCGCCAGCTCGCGGAGGCGCTGGGCTCGCGGTTCAAGGAACTCGACGCTGACATCGGTGTCCACCACGGCTCGCTGGCCAAGGACTCGCGCATCGAGGTCGAGGACCGATTCAAGGCGGGCGAACTGGACGGGCTGCTCTGCACCTCGTCGATGGAACTGGGCATCGACGTGGGCCACGTCGACCACGTGGTCCAGTACAACAGCCCGCGGCAGGTGACGCGGCTGCTCCAGCGGGTCGGCCGGGCGGGCCACCGCCGCGACCAGGTGTCCCGGGGGACCGTCGTGACGACCCACCCCGACGACACGCTGGAGGCGCTCGCCATCGCCCGCAAGGCCCGCGACGGAGAGGTCGAGTCCGCCGACATCCACGACGCCAGCTTAGACACCGTCGCCAACCAGATCGCAGGCCTCGTCATGGACTTCGGGGAGGTCCGGGCGATGCGGGCCTACGAGATCCTCACCCGGGCGTACCCGTTCCGCGACCTCGACGAGCGGGCGTTCAAGTCGGTGGTTCGGGAGTTAGCGGGGAACAAGGTCGTCTGGCTGGAGGAGGACACCGACGAGATCCAGAAGCGCAGCGGGACCTGGCAGTACTTCTACCACAACCTCTCGATGATCCCCGACGAGGCGACCTACACCGTCGAGGACGTGGCCAGCGGCCGCGACGTGGGGACCTTAGACGAGCGGTTCGTCGTCAACTTCGCGACGCCCGGCGAGATCTTCATCCAGCGCGGCGAGATGTGGCGCATCACCGAGATCGACGAGGAGGAGGAGACCGTCACCGTCTCGCCGGTCGAGGACCCCGGCGGCGAGGTCCCCTCGTGGACCGGCCAGGAGATCCCGGTCCCCTACGGCGTCGCCCAGGAGGTCGGCGAGATGCGGGCGATTGCGGGTCGACAGCTCCAGCAGGGGGCGTCCGTCGACTCGGTCGCCCGGGAGTTCACCGCCCGCTACGACGGCGACGAAGACACGATAGCGGTGGGGCTCGAACAGCTGGCCGACCACGACTCCGACCACCCGATCCCCACCGACGACACCATCCTGATCGAGTTCCGCGGGCGGGAACTCGTCGTCAACGCCGCGTTCGGCCACAAGATCAACGAGACGCTCGGGCGACTGCTCTCGGCGCTGCTGGGCCAGGCCACCGGCTCGTCGGTCGGGATGGAGATCGACCCCTACCGGATCGAACTGGAGGTGCCCCGCACCGCTTCGGCGACGGACGCCCTCGAAGTGCTCGAAGACACGGACCCCGACCACGTCGCGGAACTCGTCGAGCTCTCCCTGAAGAACGCCGACTCGCTGAAGTTCAAGGTCGCCCAGGTCGCGACGAAGTTCGGCGCGCTGAAGCGCTGGCGCGGCCGTGGGTCGAGCGACCGCTTCGGTCGCGACCGGCTGATGGACGCGCTGGAGGACACGCCGGTCTACGACGAGGCCGTCCGCGAGATCCTCCACGAGGAACTGGACGTGGACGGCGCGAGCGAGGTCCTCGAACGGATCCAGTCGGGCGACCTCTCGGTCGAGTTGCTCGGCGACCGGACCCCGATCGGCCTCGGCGGGCGCAGCGCCGGCCAGGAGCTGCTCTCGCCGGACCACGCCGACGCGAGCGTGATCCAGACAGTCAAGGAGCGGATCCGGAACGACCGGATGATCCTCTTCTGTCTCCACTGCCAGGACTGGAAGCGCAAGAAGCCGGTCAAGCGGGTCCGGGACCAGCCCGAGTGTCCCGAGTGTGGGTCCACCCGTATCGCCGCCCTCAATCCGTGGGCCGACGAGGTCGTCTCGGCCGTCAAGGCGACGGACAAGGACGACGAACAGGAGAGCGAGACCGAGAAGGCCTACAAGTCGGCAAGTCTCGTCCAGAGTCACGGCAAGCGTGCCGTGATCGCGCTGGCCGCCCGCGGCGTCGGCCCGCGCAACGCCGCCCGGATCATCAACAAGCTGCGGGAGGACGAGGACGAGTTCTACCGCGACATCCTCCGCCGCGAGCGGGAGTACGCCCGGACTCGGAGTTTCTGGGACTGAAGGGATTCTGGCCGACCGAGAGAGGTCCGGGACCGAGTGCCGCGTCTCGGCGGTTCGGTGGTCGGTCCGACACTGCTCCGCTCACGGCGACTCGTCGACCTCGACGACCGACGCCGACCCGTCGACGACCAGGCTGACGAGGCGCTCGCCCGTTTCGGGCGACTCGACGTCGATCCGGAGCCGGAGCGGGTCCTCCGAGAGGACGGTCGGCTGCTCGTTCTCGTGGGGGAGCTGGGCCTGGTCGCGCACGTCGATCCCCTCGTCGTAGTAGGCCGAGACCACGGCCGGATGCGGGGAGACCAGCGAGCCGACGAGCCCGCCGATCGGGTAACCGCACCGGTCGCACTCCGCGCGGAAGAGGTAGCGCTGGTCACCGAGTTCGTCCCCGAAGTCGGGGAGCTCCCGCGTGTCCACGATCTCGGCGGTCGTCTCGCCGTAACACTGCGGGCAGGTTCCCTCCCGCGCGAGCTCACCCACGTGTCGGTTGACCTGTCCGCCGATCACGAGTAGCTCGGACAGGTCGTGCTCGGCGGTCGCCCCCGGCGGGATGTCGCTGAGCCACCTGTGGGCTTCGGCCTCCCGGCAGTCGACGTACAGCAGCGAATCGCGGTACGACAGCGTGGCCCGGCCCTCGCAGACCGGACACTCGGCCTCGGCTGTCGTCTCCGGTTCGTCCCCGCTCGCGGCGTACGCGTTCGCGAGCAGCGACCCGACCAGTCTGAGCCCGGGTCGGGTGAGCCTGTATCCCTCGCCGGACTCCGTGACGAGCGATCCCGTGAGCCTGTCGAGATGGTAGTTGAACTGGCCCGAGTCGGCGGTACCGACGCGGGAGCGCAACTCCGAGAAGGAGAGCGCGCCGTCGGCGTCGGCCAGGCACCGCAGGATGCTCAGCCGCGTCTCGTTGCCGACGAGCGCGACCGCCTCGTCCGCGTCGACCCCGCCGGCGTCCGCTTCGTCGCTGGCCATACCGACCCGTTCGCGGTGCGGAACCCGTAGTGCTTTCGCCGCCCCGTCGGGGACGAGCGCATCGCCGAACCCGGCGACTGCGTCGGGTTTATTGCCGCCGGTCCCCGACTCCCCACGACCGAATGACGAGCTACTCAGTCGAACTCCCGGAGGGCGAGGAACAGGGGATCCGCATCGAGTGCGACGAACACGGCGAGTGGACGGAACTGCCGGCGGACCGCCGCAGCGGGGCCTTCTACTGCGAGGGTTGCGGCCGCGAACTCGAAGTCGGTCTCAACACCGAGGACTGGCGCGACCTCGCCGAGATGTGCTGAGCGTTGGCCCCGCACTGGGACCGACCGACGGACCGGCGGCGGCCGCTACGGCGGTCGGTAAGCGACCGCCGGCGGCCCCGCACTGACGCGGAACAAGCGGCGAATCTGTGGCGGACCGGCCCCTTTTTAGCCGGTGATGGCTAACAGGCGCGACAGTCGAACCCGTGAGCACAGACCAGGCGATCGACGCGGAGTACATCGAGCGGCACAGGGAGGAGATAGATCACCCGCTGTGGCAGCTGTTCATGCAGTTCGGCGACGGCCACCGTCGCTGGTTCGTCCTCGGCGTCCTCGCGAGCATCGGCTCGCGGTTCTTCTCGCTGGTGCCGCCCGTGATCCTCGGGCGGGCCATCGACGCGATCTTCCGGGACGACGCCGCCTTCACCCTGCCGTTCGTCCCCGCGAGCTGGCTCCCCGAGACGACGATGGGCCAGTTCTGGTTCGCCATCGGCACGATGGCCGTCGCGATGCTCGGGCAGGCGGTGCTGATCTTCACCCGTTCGACCTCGCTCAACCTGTTCTCCCACCGGGTGAAACACGAGGCCCGCACCGCCACCTACCAGCAGATGCAGCGGCTGGATATGAACTTCTTCAACGAGGTCCAGACCGGCGAACTCATCTCGATCCTCTCGAACGACACCAACCGGCTGGAGCAGTTCCTCGACTCGATGATGGGCGAGATGATCCAGCTGATCGTCCTCATGCTGGGGACGGCGGTCATCCTCCTGTGGATGAACCCGATGCTGTCGGTCGTGACGCTGACGGTCATCCCGCTGTCGGCGGTGTTCACCCTCTGGTACATGCGGCTGGCCGAGGAGCGCTACGCGGACATCCGCGAGTCGGTCGGCGACCTCAACTCGCGGCTGGAGAACAACCTCGGCGGCATCGAGGTCATCAAGACCTCCAACACCGAGGACTACGAGGACGAGCGCGTCAGGGACCACTCCTACCGCTACTTCAAGCTCGACTGGCTGGCGCTGCGGCTGAGCTTCGTCTACCGCCCTGGCCTGCGGGCGCTGACCTCCCTCGCGTTTATCGCGACGTTCGTCGTCGGCGGGATCTGGATCCTGAACGGCCCGCCGGGGCCGCTGTCGAACCAGCTGACGTTCATGGGCCAGACCTACGACACCACCCTCACCGTCGGGACGCTCGTCACGTTCCTCCTGCTAACCCAGCGGCTGGTCAACCCGCTCGCGCAGATGTCGAACATCATCGAGCGCTACGAGGACGCCAAGGCCTCGACCAAGCGCATCCTCGGGCTGATGAGCCTCCCGGTCCGCATCCAGGACAAACCCGAGGCGGTCGACCTCGGCGACGTGGCGGGCCACGTCGAGTACGACGGCGTGACCTTCAGCTACGACGAGGACGAGGTCGTCCTGGACGACATCGACATCGACGTCGAGCCCGGCGAGACGGTCGGGCTCGTCGGTCCCACGGGCGCCGGCAAGACGACGATCGTCAAGCTGCTCCTGCGCCTGTACGACGTTGACGAGGGGGCCGTCCGCGTCGACGGTCACGACGTGCGCGACGTGACGGTCTCCAGCCTGCGGGGGTCGATGGGCTACGTCGGCCAGGACAACTTCCTGTTCGACGGCACCGTGGCGGAGAACGTCAAGTACGGCCAGTTCGACGCCACCCGCGAGGAGGTGGTCGAGGCCTGCAAACGCGCCGAGGCCCACGACTTCATCCAGAAGCTCCCCGAGGGCTACGACACCGACATCGGCGAGCGGGGCGTGAAGCTGTCGGGCGGCCAGCGCCAGCGCGTCGCCGTCGCGCGGACCATCCTCCAGCACCCCGCGATCATGATCTTCGACGAGGCGACCTCGGCGGTCGACACCGAGACGGAGATGCTCATCCAGCGCTCCATCGACGAACTCGCCGCCGACCGCACGACCTTCATCATCGCCCACCGGCTCTCGACGGTCCGGGACGCCGACACCATCCTCGTCATCGACGACGGGGAGATCGTCGAGCGGGGTACCCACGACGAGTTGCTCGACGGCGACGGCCTCTACGCCAACCTCTGGCGGGTCCAGGCCGGCGAGATCGAGGACCTCCCCGAGGAGTTCGTCGAGCAAGCCAGCGAACGCGTCGCCCAGCAGGCCCTCGACGCCGCCGAGGACGACTGACGACGCGCCGCTCCCAACCGGCGCTATTGTATCTGGGAACACATTTCTTTCCAACACTTCCGGGGGCGTCGAACGATATCGGATTAGAGGCGCTAAAAGCGCCAGTCAGCGCGATTTCTATCAGTTCCGATAGTGTCGATGAAAAGTCCAGAATACGGTAGCATCTCCGATACTTATAATCATCGATAAACAAGATGGGGCGACGCCGGCCCGGGTGACGCGGCAGCGGTGCGAGCGCGGATGACCCCCGGCCCGACCAGACCCGACTGAACCATGATCGGCACTGACCCTTTCTGTCCGGAGAGCGGTGCGCCACTCTCGCGGGACAGACACTACGACGAGACGGGCAGGGGCAAGCGGGCGGTGACCACGACCGACCGGTCCGCCGCGGCGGGGACGGCCGGGGAGCTGACCAACGGCGCCGTCAGGTCGGCTCGGACGGCGCTGCTCACCTACTTCGAGCGGTGCCACCGCCGACACGCCGACGCGGACGAGGAGCTGTACCGTCGCGCCGCCGTCGCGCTGCGACGGCTGAAATCCGGCGCCAGCGGGCGCCAGGAGTGGGACGTTCACGTCTGGTTCGCCCTCAAACACCGGCTGGCCTCGACGAGCCACGGGGTCGAGTGGATGAACGACCACGCGACGTTGCGGTGTCCGGAGTGTGCCGGCCGGCTCCGCTACCGGCGCACGCCCGGGTGCGTCGTCGCCACCTGCGGGGTGAACTGCGACGGCGCCGACGGCGACGCGCTGGCCGCGATCCGCGAGACCGTCGCGTCGCTGTACGCGACCGCGTTCGACGACGACCCGCCGGACACCGGCGAGATACTGCAGTTCTGACGCCGCGACCGCGCGGCGGTCCCCGGCCGATCCGCGTCGTCGAGGCCGGTCGCTCCAGCCCGTTCGGCCAGGGGGCCGGCCAGGGGACGGGACGGCGGCGGCGGTCGCGGGACGACTCATTCCACATGACAGAGCAGAACGATCCGGGCGACTCGCCCGCCGGCGACGACGGGTCCGGCCTGGGCGGGTCGCTCCCGATAGATGCACAGGACGGCCTCGAACGGGCGTTCGTGGTCGAAGACGATCTGCGAGCCGTCGAAGTACTCGTGCTGGACCCGGACACGTTCCAGCAGGTCGTGGGTGTCCTCCGCGAGTTTGACCTCGACTACGTCGTCACGGACCGGACCGACGGCGACGGGACCTCGGTCGTTCGCTTCCCGCTGCCGGCACAGACCGTCGAACACGTCCAGGACCGCTTCGAGGCGATGGGGATCGACGACGACCTCTACACCGTCGTCGTCGACCCGGAAGTGATCATCTCCGACCGCTTCGACGGCCCGACCGAACCGTACCACGAGGTGAAGGGGCTGGGCTACCAGGGCATCTCCCGGACGGAGCTGCAGGGCAAGACCGCCGACCTGCTCCCGGACCTGAGCATCTACGTCCTGCTGACGGTCATCAGTTCGCTCGTCGCGACGGCGGGCGTCCTGCTCAACTCCGTCGGCGTGCTCATCGGGTCGATGGTCATCGCCCCGCTGATCGGCCCCATCGTCGCCACGGCGGTCGGCACCGTCGTCAACGACGACCGGCTGTTCGCCAAGAGCATCAGGTACCAGCTCCTCGGGACCGGCGCCGGGCTGGTCAGTGCGACCGTGTTCGCCACGCTCGTCAGGTTCAGTTCCCTGGTCTCGCCCGGCTTCGAGATCGGCGCGCTACTCAGTCTCAGCAGCCACACGGCGCCGAACCTCCTCCTGCTGGTCGTCGCGCTCGGCGCCGGGTTCGCCGGCGCCCTGAGCCTCTCGACCGGCGGGACCATCGACCTGGTCGGCGTCATGATCGCCGCGGCCATCATGCCGCCGATCGGGATCGCCGGCGTCGCCGTCGCCTGGTGGGCGACCGGGATCGTCGTCGGGTCGCTGGCGGTCGTCTCGATGAACCTCTTCGCCGTCACGCTCGCGGCCGTGATCAGCCTCTGGTACCTGGGCTACCACCCCGAGAGCCTCGAGGCGCTGCGCCGGGCGCGCAGGGTGATGCTGACGAGAGTCCTCGTCCTCGCCGCCGCCATCGCCGTCTCCGCGACGGTCCTCGCGCACGTCTCCGGCGCCGAACTGCCGGTCCTGGCGGTGGTAGCGTGACGACCGACGCTGGGCGCTCGTCCGAACCGACCGACGCCGAGCGCCCGTCCAATCGGACCGACGACGGCCACCCCGTCGTCCGCGCCGCGGCGCTCGCGGTCGGGGTGGTCTGGTTCGCCCTCAGAGTGGTCGTCGCCGGGGGCGTCGTCGCGGCGAGGCTCGCCGCCGATCCGGAGCGGCGCGCCCGGGCCCGGCGGTGGCTCCTGCTCTCGGGGAACCGCTGGCGGATCGTCGCGCTCATGGTCGGCGCCGTCGGTCTCGGCACCTTCCTGCTGAGTCTCGCCGGCGTCGTCGGCGTCGCCGAGGGGTCGTTCGTCGCGACGGCCTTCGGCGCGGTCATCTCGGGGCTGTTCTCGTTCGTGCCGATCGTCGTCGCCGTCAACCAGCTCACCGTCTCCCGGCTGTTCGGCTCGCCCGGGCAGGTCCGCGAGGAGGTCGACGACGTGGCCGCGTTCCGCCGCGAGTTCGAGCGCGACCACCCCGAGGTGTCGGTGAGCCCGACCGAACCGGCGCCGTTCCTCGGCCTCGCCGTCGCGGTGGTCGCCGACCAGGCCGACGCGCTCGCCGACGCCGTCGACTCCCTGGAGGGTCGCCCCCGGGCCGCCGTCGACGCCTACGTCGACCTCGTTCGCACCCAGGTCGCCGACGTGCGGGCCCACCTCGACGGGAGCCACCAGCGGCTCATCGAGGTCCTCCCGCCGATGATGGGCGACAGCTACTCCCGGAACGTCACCGACGCCCGCCGTATCCGCGAGCGCTACGCCGACGAGCTGCCCGGCGCCGCCCGGGAGGGGCTGGCCGAGCTGGAGGAGTCGTTCGTCGCGCTGGACGTGCTGCGCCAGTACTTCAAGGCGCTGTATCTCACCCAGGAGCTGTCGTACCTCTCCCGGTTCATCGGCTACACCGGGGTCGGCGCGTTCCTCGTCGCGACGCTGGTCATCATGACCTTCGCCAGCGGCCAGCCGCTCGGCGGCCACCCGGTCCTGCTGGACGGCCTGCTCAGCCTCGCGGTCGCGGCCGTGTTCGTTCCGTTCGCGGTGTTGCTCTCCTTTCTTCTCCGGGTCGCGACCATCGCCAAGCGGACCGCGGCGCCGGGGACGTTCACACCCCGGCGCGAGACACCGGAGTACGCCACCCACCGGGACGGCGGCGACCTGCCGAGCCGTGACTGACCGACGGACTCCACTCACAGCGCCATGACACGACACACGTCTCACCGGTCGGCCGGGGCTCCCGCGCCCGCCGTCCGACCGGCGACCACCGACCGGCTGGACCGACCACCGCCGCGCCGACGGTCCACCGCCGACAGCCCGCCACCGACCGCACCGCCGACCGACCGAGAGCGACCGGCCGCGACGAACCGCGGCCACAGCGCGACCGCGGGGCCGCGTGCCCCGCCGACCAGTTCATCCATGTCCACACACGCACGACTCCGAGAGTACCGAGACCGACTCACCGACGCGGTGGTGCCCGACCGGGTCCCGCCAGCACCGGTCGGCGTGACCCTCGTCACGCTGGCCCTCTGGACCGCTATCCTCGGCGGGTTCCTCCCGCTCCCCGCGACGGACGGACCGATGAGCGCACCGGGTGTCTTCGAGGCGATGGGCACCTCCAGCGGCCTCGCCGGTGCCCTCGCCTATCTGCTCGCCTGGGGAACGATGATGTCGGCGATGATGTACCCGGCCATGCTCCCGCTCGTCCGCCGGTACACCCGCGAGTCCGCGACCGACGGCTGGGGCGCCGGCGCGGGCGTCGCCGCCCTGCTGGTCGCCTACAGCTCGGTCTGGACCGCCGCGGGAATCGTCCCCCTGCTCGTCGACGCCGTCGTCGGCATCCGCGGGCTGGCGGCCGCCCAGGGCCCGCTCCTGGTCGGCGGCCTCGGCCTGTTCGTCGCCTGGTACCAGCGGACCGACCACAAGCGCTCGGCGCTGCGGGCGTGCTGTGGTTCGGTCTCGTTCGACGGCGACACCCTCTCCGTCGAGCAGGGCGCGCGCAAGGGCATCGAACACGGGATCGAGTGCGTCCGCGCCACGTGGCCGCTGTTCGCGCTGCTGGTCGTCGCCGGTTCGATGAACCCCGTCGTCATGCTCGGGCTGACGCTCGTCGTCGCCGCCGAGCGGTTCCCGCCCTGGGAGGAGGAGATGGCGACAGCGGTCGGCGTCGCCGCCGGCGTCGGCGGCCTGGCCGTCCTGCTCGTCCCGGGACTGCTCCCCTGAGATGGCCCCCGACCGACCCGCCGCCGACCCGCCCGGTCGCGACCGGCTCGCCGCCGACCGACTCAGCTCCGACCGGTTCACCCGGCGGGAGTTCCTGGCGACGGCCGGGTCCGCCGCCGCGGCCGTCGGTCTCGCGGGCTGTGGCAACCGGACCGTCCCCCACGGCTGGCTCGACGTGGGCGCGCCCGTCGACGGCGCGCTCCGCGACGTGGCCGTCACGACCGCCGGCCCCCACGCCGTCGGCGAGGGCGGCGCCGTCGTCTCCCGGCGGGGGGACGCCTGGCGGACCGTCCTCGGGAACGGCCCCGCGGGACAGGGAAACGGCCTGCACGGCGTCGCCGTCACCGACGACGGCCGCCGGGTCTGGCTGGCCGGCGAGAGCGGCGCCGCGGGCGCCTACGACCCCGTCTCGGACACGCTGACGGACGTATCCGGCCCCGCGGGCCACACGAGCACCTGGACCGACGTGGCCGTCGCCGGCCGCGCCGGCTCCGAGCGGGTCGCGCTGCTCGACGGCTCCGGCGAGGTGCTCCCCGGACGCGCCCGCCAGGGCACCGTCCGCTGGGGGGAACTCACCAAGCCGACCGGCGGCGAGCCCGGCACCGCCGTCGACGCGGTCGGGCGGACGACCGTCGTCACCGACGCCGCCGGCGGCGTCTACGGCCACACCGGCCCGGTCGCCCCGGCCGAGCGCGACGAGCCCGGCTGGACGACGATGGGCCTGCGCGGCGTCGAGACGGCGCTCCGGGACGTGGTCGCGATGGAACCGGACCTGATAACCGCCGTCACCGACGACGGCGCCGCCTTCGACTACGACGGCTACGGCTGGTTCCGCACGCCGGTCGCAGACGGGGCGCTCCACGCGGTCGACCGCCGCGCCGACGACGCGCTGACCGCCGGCGTCGACGGCGCCGTCTACGAACTCGCCGACCACTCCTGGCAGGAGGCGGACACGCCGACCGGGGCGACGTTCCACGGCTGCGCGCTCGGCACCGACGCCTACGCCGACGTTGCCGTCGGCGCGAACGGCACCGTCATCGAGCGGTTCGGCTGAGCGCCGTCACGGCGTCCGTCCGCGCGAGTTCCGGGGACAGTCCCGGCCGCGGGAGCGTCTCGCCCCCTTACGTGGGCGCCGACACTACCCGGGGTGCAATGGCCGAACACACGATCCCGGTCGACGGCATGACCTGCGCGAACTGCGAGCGGACGGTCGCCTCGGCCGTCTCCTGCGTCGCCGGCGTCGAGTCGGTGGAGGCCGACGCCGACGCCGGACGCGTCACCGTCGACTGTCACGAGGACTGCTGCCCGACCGTCCGCGACTGCATCGCCGGCCTCGGCTTCGACGTGCCCGACGAGGAGTGACGGGTCGAACCGGCCGACGGGGCTCGCGCGAACCGACCGACTGACCGACCCGCATCGACCGACTGACCGACCCGCATCGACCGACTGGCCGACCCGCATCGACCGACTGACCGACCCGCATCGACCGACCGCCGGCCGACGGCCGCCGTCGCCGTTCGGCGCAGGCGGTCGAACCGCCGTTCACCCCGCGGTCGCCGGCGTCGCCGGGCGACCGCCCACCCTTCCATGTCGCTCACCGACGCCACACTCAGAGCCGTCGCACTGGTCGCGGAGATGACCTGGGACACCTGGTGGGCGCTGGTGCTGGGGTTCACGCTCTCGGGCGCCGTGGAGGCGTTCGTCGGCGAGGACCGCATGACCCGCGCCCTCGGCGGCGACGGCTGGCGCGAGGTCGGCCTCGGCGCCGCGCTCGGCGCCGCCTCCTCGTCGTGTTCCTACTCGGCGGTCGGCACGACGAAGACGCTGTTCAAGAAGGGCGGCTCCGGCGTCGCCACGCTCGGCGCGTTCATGTTCGCCAGCACCGACCTCGTGGTCGAGCTCGGCTTCGTCCTCTGGGTGCTGCTCGGCTGGCAGTTCGTCGTCGGCGAGTACCTCGGCGGCGTCGTCGCCGTCCTCGTGCTCGCCGTCGTCTTCCGCCGTGTGATTCCCGACTCGTGGGTCGAGGACGCTCGCGAGCACGTCCGGGCGACCGACGGCGCCGCCTGCCCGGCCTGCTCGGCTGAGGTCGACCCGACCGACCCCGACGCCGTCCGCATCGAGACCGGCGCCGGCGTCGAGTTCGCCTGCTGTGGCGGCTGCCGCCGCGTCTACGAGGCGCGGTCGGCCGACTCGGACGACACCCGTCTGCGGGACCGCGTGCGCTCGCGGGCGGGCTGGGCGAGCGCCGCCCGCGCGACGATGAAAGACTGGGAGATGGTCTGGCGCGACGTGGCGCTGGGGTTCGTCGTCGCCGGCCTCGTCGGCGGGTTCGTCCCCGACGCCTGGTGGGCGGCCGCCGTCCCGGAGGGAACGGGGCTGGCCGCCGTCACCGCCGCGACGGTCGTCGCCGTGGCCGTCGGCGCCGCGACGTTCATGTGCTCGGTCGGGAACGTCCCGTTCGCGCTCGTGCTCTGGACCCACGGCGTCCCCTTCGGGGCCGTCCTCTCCTTTATCTACGCCGACCTGCTGATCCCGCCGCTCGTTCGCCTCTACCGCGAGTACTACGGGATCCGGATGGCCGCGACGCTCACCGCCGCGCTCGCTGTCGCCGCCGTCGTCGCCGGCGTCGTCGTCCACTACGTCGCCGGCGGCCTCGGCATCGTCCCGCCCGCCGGCGAGGTCGGCGGCACCGTCCCCGGCGGCTACACGCTCGCGCTGAACGCCCTCGCGACGCCGGTCGCGCTCGCCCAGGTGACGGTCACCTACGGGCTCGACGCCGTGCGCGCGCGGACGGCCGCCGCGATCCGGACCGCCGACGACCGCGGGCGGGCCGCGCTCCGCGTGGCCGGCGGCGGGGT